>CBFIGU010000068.1:0-13634 GCA_965662165.1 Psychroflexus sp. | reverse complement strand
GTTTACAACCTTGAAGAAAAATCACAAATCGAACTCCTGGACCATCGTGAGTTCCAAAAGATTCAATAGAATGGACATTTAATATGTTTTCTGTTTGTTTAATGGCTAGTAAAATTTTAAAAAAAGTACCTTATCTAATTGAAGTTAGATAAGGTACAAATTCTTATTAATTAAATAGATTGATGAAATGATCTTGATATAACTTCCATTTGTTGCTCTCTGTTAAGCTTTATAAAGTTAACTGCATAACCTGAAACACGGATGGTAAGTTGTGGATATTTTTCAGGATGTTCTACCGCATCTAGTAAAGTTTCTTTATCTAACACATTAATATTTACATGTTGAGCATTATTATAAAAATAACCATCTAAAATATTTGTCAAATTATCAACTCTAGTTTCAATATCAGAACCTAGTGATTTTGGAACAATTGAAAATGTGTTAGAAATTCCATCTTGTGCATCTTCATACTTAATTTTTGCGACTGAATTTAAGGATGCAATAGCGCCCATTTCGTCACGACCATGCATTGGATTTGCGCCGGGAGCAAAAGGAACTCCCAAAGCTCTACCATCTGGTGTTGCCCCAGTTTTCTTACCGTAAGCCACATTAGAAGTAATAGTTAATACCGATAGAGTAGGATTTGCATTTTTGTAAACTTTATACTGTTTTAGCTCATTACTAAAGTCTGTTACAGCTTGTACGGCTAGTTGGTCCACTTTGTCATCGTCATTTCCATATTTCGGAAATTCTCCTTCAATTTTGAAATCAACCGTTAATCCATCTTCATTTCTAATTGGTTTTACTTTAGCGTATTTTATAGCAGATAATGAATCTGCAACTATTGAAAGGCCTGCAATACCATAAGCAATATCAATATTTGGATTTGTATCTATCAGGGCCATTTGAGCTTTTTCATAGTAGTATTTATCATGCATATAATGTATTACATTCATGGTATCACTATAAACTCTTGCAATTTCTCGCATAGCGATTTTAAAATTAAGCATTACCTTATCAAAATTAAGGTATTCTTCTTTATATTCTGGTACACCATCAAATATCTTCACTCCGGTTAATTCACATCTACCACCATTTAAGGCTAGTAAAAGTGTTTTAGCTAAATTAGTTCTAGCTCCAAAAAATTGAATAGATTTTCCTAAATCTTGGTGGGATACACAACAAGCAATACCATAATCGTCCGAACCTCTTGAGTTTCGCATCAGCTTGTCATTTTCAAACTGAATTGAAGAAGTTTCAATAGCTACTTTTGCACAATATTTTTTGAATGCTTCTGGTGAATCTTCAGACCAAAGCACAGTTATGTTCGGTTCTGGTGAAGGGCCTAAATTGTAAAGTGTATTTAAAAATCGGTACGATGTTTTTGTTACTTTAGTTCTTCCATCATTAAACTTTCCGCCAATAGCTTCAGTTACCCAAGTTGGGTCCCCAGCAAAAATCTCATCGTAAGCTGTCATTCTTAAATGGCGAACTACACGTAATTTCATTACAAATTGATCGATGTATTCTTGTGCTTCTTCTTCAGTAATTAAGCCATCTTCTAGGTCTTGCTGAATGTAAATATCTAAGAAAGTAGAAACATTTCCTAAAGACATTGCCGCACCATCTTGTTCTTTAACAGCAGCTAAATAAGCCATATAAGTCCATTGAACTGCTTCTTTTGCGTTTTTAGCTGGTTGGCTTAAATCTAAATTATACTTTAAGCCCAAATTTTGCATGGCTTTAAGTGCTTTAATTTGTTCAGAAACTTCTTCGCGTAATCTTATAACTTGGTCGGTCATAGGACCATTGATCTCACTTAAATCTTTTTTCTTTTGTTCAATTAGAAAATCAATTCCGTAAAGTGCAATTCGTCTATAATCGCCAATAATTCTTCCTCTAGCATAATTATCAGGAAGCCCAGTTAAAATACCTAAAGAACGATATTTTTTAATCTCTGCATTGTAGACATCAAAAACACCATCGTTATGTGTTTTTACATATTTAGAGAATAATTCTGTCAATTTATTATTAGGTTCTAAACCGTGCTCTGATAAAGCTTTTTGAACAACTTTAAAACCACCAAAAGGCTTCATTGCTCGCTTCATTAATTCATCGGTTTGTAAACCTACAATTACTTCGTTTTCTTTATCAATATAGCCAGGACCAAAGGCATCTATCGTAGAAATAGTATCTACATCTAGGGCACGAACACCATTCTTAGCTCGCTCTTCTGCCATTGCTTCTTTACAAATCTCCCAAAGCTTCGTAGTTCTTTGTGTTGGACCCACTAAAAAATCACTCGATCCGTGATAAGGGGTTATATTTTTAAAAACAAAATCCCTAACATTTACTGTTTTTGTCCAAGTCCCTTCAATAAATTCTTTTACTTCCATGATTTACAATTTAACTGCTTAATATCACTGTTAATTAAAGTCCAAATGTAGCTACTGAACTTTCATTTTATAATGATTTTAGTCATGTTTCAGCAGCTTAACATTATCGTAAAGTATTGATTATCATTACTAAAACGTTTGATGTTGAAATCTAAATTGAAAAAATTATTGGATGTTCAATTTTAAGTATACTTCAGAATAAGAAATTTAAAAATATTCGATTATTTTTAGCTAGTTATTTAAATAAGCTTCTGATGCTAAGCTTTTAATAAAATTAAATTCTATGAAACCATTTTACCTATTTGTTCTATGCTTTGGTTTTATTGCATTTGGAAGGGCACAATCTGAAGAATGTAATTGTAAATCGGATCTTGAGTTTTTGAATGAAAAAATTCAAAAACTACCTTCTTATAAAAGAAATAAGAAGGCCTATCAGTTAGCTTATCAAAAAGAAAAAAATGAACTCATTGAAAATCATACCTATTTTGAATGTTTTGAAGTAATGCACAAAATGCTTTTACCCTTAAAGGATTGGCATATGACGGTTATACAAAATCAAGAAAAAACGGATAGTTTAATAAAAATTACATATCCTAAATTTACAAAAAACCTAAATGAATTACGTAATTACTTAAAAACCAAAGAAGAAAATGAAATTGAAGGCATTTACTATGCTTATGAAGGATTTTCTTTAGGAATTATTTACGTTGAACAAGAAGAATTATACCAAGCTGTTGTCTTGGAAAATGAGAAATCAGATTGGAAAATTGGCGAAATTGCTTTTAAACTTTTGCCATTACCCAATCAATATTTTAAGTTTATTGGAGCTCTTTTACCTTCAAAACAGCTAGTGGGCTATTATGAAAGAATTAATCAAGGAATATTTTTACGAAGCGGAATACGAAAAAATTTAGAACAAACCTACTTTTATAAAAACCCATATCCAAATGAAAAGTTGGTTTTGAAATCTATTTCGCCCGAAATTGATTATCTAAGAGTAGGTAGTTTTGATTCTCACTATCCTTATTTGGCTGAAGCTGAAAAATTTTATAAAACATTAGTGGGAAAATTAAATAAACCAAATTTAATTTTAGACTTACGAGATAACGGTGGTGGAGGAGAACGAAATTCTGATATTTTATTAAAGATACTTAAAAAATACATGAAGAATAATACCATTCATGTTCTAACCAATGCAAGTACTGGAAGCAATGCCGAACGTTTTACATTAAGTTTAAAACGAAATAAAAATGTGAAAACCTATGGAGATCAAACAAGAGCTGCCTTAGCTTATGAAATAAAACCTAATGACTATTATACACTTCCATCTACTGGTTTTATGGCTATTTTACCCTCTAAATTGGCAAAAAAGTATTTAGAATACGAAACACAAGGAGTAGAACCCGATTTACTCATTGACTATAAACAAGATTGGATAAAGTTTGTGCAGCTACAAATTGAAAAAAATCAATTGTAAAGACTAGCTCTAATTTAGTTTTTTATGCTAAAAATAGGATTGTTAATTGCATAACTTCTCTTAAGTTGCTATAACTTGTATCCTACACCTAAACCAATATTCCAAGAATTATAGCCATCAAATCGTTGATCTAAAAATAAATTAGGTAAAATGTAAAAAGACTCATTTAAATCGTGCTCATATTCAAATCCAATTCGCATTAAGTAAAAGGATTTTTCACGTTCTAACTCAACACCCGGACCAAGTGTAAAAACAAAGCCTGAGCCAAAATGATATAAAGCATCTAGGGTTAATACCAACGGATTAATTCTTTCAATTTCTTCATTTTCAGAATTTTTAATGATAAATGTTTCAATTTCAATATCATTATGTAAACCTAAACCCCATTTGTGATTAAACCAATATTCAATATCTAAACCCCAAGAAGGCACAAATACATTATCAAGGCCTTCATTATTAACTAGGGTATGCCCAATAATTCCCACTAAGCGAAAACCTTTTGCTTCTTGGTCTAAATGATGTTCGTGATCTTGCTGTGCAAAAACAGAAATACAACTTAATAGTAAAAAACTTAATAGATATATAATTTTCTTCATCTTTACTCAATTTGAAATCTTTCTATTCAGTTTCAAAATTAAGAAGTAAAAAAAGTTGCTCTGGTGACCAATGTTACATTTCGCTATATTTATAAAGTGAAACGTTTTTGATAGCAAGATGAGTTTAAAACAAAAAAGTAATAACTAGGTTATAATTATTACTTTTAAAGTGGATGAAAGGTTAGTGGTATTGCTACACTAAAATATTTCATAGGCATTATGTTTAGGTTTAGAATTGAATTTTAATTTACCTATATAATCATCTCTTCTTTTTTTAATTCTAATATCTAAATGAGTTTTCATGATTTCTATATTTTAATAATTACTTCTGTATCGTCTTTTGGCATTCCATACAAATGCTTTGGTGTCGTTAGTTCTATTGGTTAAGTTGTCGTTGTTTAAAGTTCTCATGATTTCTGTGTATTGTGAATTAATAAATTTGTCTAAAAATTACTTCTGTATCGTCTTTTAGCATTCCATGCATAAGCTTTCGTGTCATTTGTTCTACTCGTCAAGTTGTTGTTGTCTAAGGTTCTCATGTTTTTGTGTTTTAATGGTTTCTACTATTAAGACGAACATATATTAGATATGTTACAGTACTTTGTTATACATAGTACTATTTTAACATTTATTAACAAATTTCTTTTAAACAAGTTAATAAGAAAAAGAAGTTGATGAACAATAAAGATGATTAAACACATTGTAAATACTGATGATTCCGAATTTTAGAAGGGGTATAAAAAAAAGAAACTACATCATACTAATATTATGATTTTCAAAAATGCTATTAAAATCTAATTATAAATCTTGAAGATTCAATATTTTAGTTTTGTAACAAATCAGTATCTTAAAATATGTGTTTTCATACGGCTCAAATTCATTCAGTAAAAAAAATGGAACAAGATTACAAAGTGCAATTGAGTGATGCATCTCATCGAGATTTATATGATTCACCACGTTATCACATCAACGGTTTTGCTCATGAACAAATGCTTATCATTCCGCAAGAAAAATCGAATGTTTTAGCTGCTGCCACTTGGGGAATTGCTCCTGAAAGTAAAAAGCCAAATCAATTGAAAGCCTATTATAAAGAAGCGGTGAAATTTGGAGCGGGCTTAAACGCTAGAGCTGAAAAAAGCTTTAGCCATTTTCTATATAAAAATAGTATTATGAAGAAGCGTTACATTATTCCAATCAGTGCTTTTTTTGAACCGCATTCTTATCAACAAAAAACCTATCCTTTTGTTTTGAAACCAAAAGATGCTAATTTTTTTAGCTTAGCAGGAATTTATACAAGAGTAGGGAAGGTGGTTACTTTTGCCGTGTTTACAAAAGAAGCTTCCACTTTATTGGCTAAAATTCATAATAAGAAAAAGCGACAACCAGTTCTACTTGATGCAAACCAAAGAAATCAATGGCTTAATGATAATTTGAATCAACAAGAAATTAATTCAATTTTACATCATCAATTTGATGATTCTCTGGTTGAATACCACCCTGTAAGCCAGGCATTATTTCAACCAAAACAAGACTCCAATGTTCCAGAAATATTGAATTTAGTTGAATATGATGAGTTACCTGTAATTTAAATGTTTCAATTAAATTGCTAATTATAAATTGATTTCAGCTTGTGTTTTTCTATTCAAAAATCGTTTTTTAATAAATACAAAAGTTAATTTAGTTTAAACTTCGTAATGATGTTTTCAGCAAAATGATCTACTCTTTTCCATTGCGTGTATTCTATGGCTTCTTTTGTATGTGTAGGACCACCAGTCATTTTCATAATTAATTTAATCATAATGCGATCCCAAAAAGAATAGACCTGGTAGTGTAACTTACCCGCAAAAACAGCCAAAAGTTTAGGTTTCCAATGAATTTGTTTTAAAAATTTTATGAGGTATGGATTAGTCTTTGGCGTATTTTTTTCATTTTTCCTAGCTACTAAATTTACAGAGTAAAAAGCAGAATTCATATTATTCAATTCAAACTCATGTTGATTTATAAACGCATGTACTTCTTTATTGTGTTTTCCGTAACGCACGCCAGCTCCTAAAATAACGACTGTATATTTAGAAAGCGAATTAGTAAATTGATGTAAATCTTGGCAATCTACCTCTAAACCTTTCTCTTGAAGATTTGATTTTAAATGAAAGGCTATCTTTCGAGTTTGTCCATCTACAGAAGAAAATAAAATTAAGAGATTAGCTTTCGTCTGCATTTACTTAGTTTTAATATTCTTTAAAATTAAGCTTATCCCGTTTTTTATACACTGCTTAATATCATAAAAAGTGAAATTAAGCAATGAATCAATCTTCAATTATTAAGTGTGGTGTTTTTATTTAGTGGTTTCTTGATTCATTTCAGTAAATACTTCATCTACAGGCTCCCAAAGTTCTATTTTATTTTGATCATTATCCATAATATGTACAAACTTGCCATAATCATAAGTTAAAATTTCATCTAGGACTTGTACACCATTAGCTTTTAATTTTTCAACTAAAGCTTCTATATTTTGTACACGATAATTCACCATAAATTCCTTTTCTGAAGGTAAAAAATAATCGCTTTCTTCCTTAAAAGGACTCCATTGTAAATAATTAATATCATTAGGATGGTGAGCATTTCTAAATTCGAAAGTGGAGCCCCACTGATTGGTAGCCAATCCTAAATTCTTTGCATACCAACTTTTGGTTTTATTTGTGTCTTTACACTTAAAGAATATACCACCAATGCCCGTAACTTTTGGCTCTTTGGACGTATTGGTTTTTTTATTTATTTTTTTATTATCCATATAAATCTTTAATTTCTATTGGTCATTACTCAATTTCCAATATATATTTTTTTCATTTCAGCTATATAATTTTCTAAAGGTTCTAAACCTATTTTTTCTCTTCTTAAGTTTACTTTAGCTGGTTCTTTTAAATTGATAGGAAAAGCTTTTTGAGCATCACGATCAAAATCTACTTGTGTGCCATAAACCTGCGGCTGGTTCTGATTTAAATAAAAACGGTCTAAAATAAAAGCATAGGTTTTAGCGTCAAAATCATCTGTATCAACTTTATTTTTCATGAGTTCAATATGCTTATTTTGTACTTCAGTATCATAATTAAAACGCTGGTAAATTTCCCAAAATTGGTAATACTCATCTTCATTTGTATTGTCCAAGCCAATAATTCCGTACTTTTCAATCATTAAATTCATTTCATTTTTTAATTTTTTGGCAGTATCTTCTTTTAACGCTATCCATTCTTGAGAATTTAATTGTTTATATTCTCCTGAAGGTTGTTCTGCATTTATAATAGAATTGTAAGTTTTATACATTGAATTTATTTCGGAAGATAATTCATCTGAAGCCTTATTACCACAGCTAACAATGCTTAGACCAATGAAAGTGATTATTAGATATTTCATATTAAATTAATTAATTAAGACTTTAAAGTTACTTAATTTTAAATCAAAACAAAATTGAAGCCTTTAGCAATTGGTGCTATACTATTCTTTAAAGAAAAGTATATTTTAAACAACACAAGAAAAACTTAAACTGTAAAGTATTTTCTGCAATTCTTTTCATCTTCGATTTATCTAAGAGAAATCAGTAATTTTTAATACAATGCAAACCGAAAACTTTATTTATTGCCTTGAAGCGGTAAACGATGTAGATAAAGTAGAAACCACAGAAGTGGTAAGGATTTTAGAAGATATAGCACTTACTCAAGACATTCCAAGTATTTACAAAAACTGCGATGATATTGAAGGTTTAGAAGAAAACCTAAGTTTTTTATTACACAATGATCATCAATTTAAAGAATACGAAATTATCTATTTAGTTATTTCTGGTGAGCCTAATAACTTTTTAATTAACAATTATTATTACAGTATAGAAGAAATAGCAGAACTTTTTGAAGGGAAAATGCAAGGAAAAGTAATACACTTTGCGAACAGAAAATTTTTAGATCTTACGGAAGATGAAGCACAATATTTTTTAGATGTAACGGGAGCTCGAGCTATTTCAGGTTATGGCTATCGCTCTGAAAATATATCTAGTGCATTTACAATAGATCGTGTATTTTTTAGTCTATTTTATGAAAACGATGATCTTACTGAAGTTTTAGAAAATATGTTTCAAAAGCATTATAAAATCTGTAAGTTACTGGATTTTAGGCTTTACTATTAATATTTTTTTGAACACAAACAGATTTAATTTTCCTTTCGTAAATTACATTTGAGCTTCAACTTAGAGTAAAGCTTTTAATGGTCTTTTAAAATTTCCTTCTTTATGGGGATGGTAAAACTAAAATTACTTCCTTTTCCTATTTCACTTTCAACCCAAATTTTACCATCGTGTTTGTTTACAAAACTCTTACACAAAATTAAACCTAAGCCAGTTCCTTTTTCATCTTGTGTACCTGTTGTAGTAAAGCTTTCATCAATTCTAAACAACTTATCTATCTTATTTTTAGGAATACCAACTCCTTCATCTTTAATGCTTACCTCAATTTCTTTAGGATTAGATAATATTTTAATTTCAATATTTCCCTTGGGATAAGAAAATTTAAGTGCATTAGAAAGTAAATTTCGAATAATAGTTGCCATCATCGCTTTGTCTGCATGAATTGGAACTTTTGTATCAGTTTTGATATTGACAGAAATCGATTTTAAATCTGCTATATCTTGAAATTGAGAGATTATGTCCTCAATAAAGCTAGTGAGTTCAAAATATTCAGGGTTAAATTGCATCCTTCCCATTTGGGTTTTAGACCAATCCATTAAACTTGTTAATAATTCTATTGCTCTTTCAGAAGAATGTTGAATAATTTCTGCGTATTTATCAATCCCTTCTTGATCATTTTCTTTAATTTGCTCTACTAACAAGTTACTTAAGCCATGAATTCCATTTAGGGGGCTTCGCATATCATGAGCTATAATTGAGAAAAACTTATCTTTTTCTGCATTGAGTTTCTTTAATTCTAATTCTGCGTTTTTTAAATCAGTTACATCATGATGAGCTCCTAACATTCGTATAGGTTTATTATTGTCATCTCGTATCGCTAACCCTCGACATCTTATCCAAACAGTAGAGCCATTTTTATGGGTATATCTTACAGTTTGGTCGTAAGGATGATTTGGGTCTTCACAATGCTTATTGAAATTATCTAAAGCTAGATTTAAGTCATCTTGATTAATAATACTTTGCCAAGCTTCAGATTTATGTGGCATTTTTTCTGGATCATAACCTAATGTAGTCCAAAATTTTTCATTCATCCATTCATTTTCGGGTTGTTCTAAGTCCCAATACCACACCCCATCTAAACAACTATTTTGTACAAAATCAAATATTTTAGAATCGGTTTTTATAAGATCGTAGAGTTCCTTTTTAAGGTAATTTTCAGAAGACATAACTTTCTAAATAAAATTCAACAAATATAAATTTTTTCTGAAATTATTTAAATAGGTTATCAAGTTAAAATGATGTTTTAGGCAGTTAAAGCCTTGTACATATTATAAAGTATTAAAATTTTAAATGAATAAAATTGAATTCATGATGTAAAGTATAGTTTTTTTGAAGCAATTATTAAGTTATTAGATAATTACATGATATTGCTTACAAAACAATTCATTCACTTTCATTTATGAGATTTAAAGTGAATTTCATAACCGTGTCTTTGTGTTCAAGAAAATCTTTTAAGGATTGTGAAATTAGAATATCAGGAATAATACCACGATTATAAAATTGATTTGCTTGTTGTGGAACATCTTGTTCTAAGTTGACTACAGAAAATGTAGTTTTTAAATTAGACTTTGGCAACTTATAAGTTAAAGAAGTATGTCCATTGTGGCCGTAGTAACCACCCATGCTTTCTGTTCCAATGCTAATGCTATTTTTATTACCTGCCAGCATAGCAGCAAACAAACTTCCAGCTGAAGCAGTAGCAGGACTAATTAGCAAATATATATTACCATTAAAAGCATTTAAATTTGGCTTTCTAACTTTAAAATCAGGAGTTCGCTCATCTTGATAAAAACGACCATTTTTAGCAAGTGGAAATCGTTTCTGAAAGGCCTTATTGTATTTGCCAACAAATAGGGGTCTTAGAAATTTTGGTAACCAAAAGTCAATATGTTGAATAAGTGGAATCTTCCTAAAACTAATCCAAGCCGATTTATTTTCTTGAAATTTTCTATCTGTTAAATACGAATATGTAACGACATCATTAGGATCGGTGCCGCCACCATTAACCCGAACATCAACAATTAAATTATTTAACTTCTTATTTTTAATATCTAGAAAAACTGAATCTAAAAAGGCTACATATCTTTTATGTTCATTGGTAGTTTCATTGCCCATGCTAAAGGTGAGTAAGCTTAAAATAGCTGTAGTAGAATCGATTTGCCTGTATCTATATTTTTGATTTTCATTTAAAGAAGCGTAATAGATTTGATCGAATTTTCTAGAATGTCTGGTGTTAAAATGAGTATAATAATCCTTATAACCTACACTTTCAAGGTTGATATACTGAATTGAATCTGTAGTAGTAGATTTATACTTAACATTAAATTCCTTTTGTAATCCGTAATTTAATCGAAAATATTTAGAAAAATGTGTTCTAATACCAATTCGTTTTCCAGTTTGATTTTCGCCATCGGTTGGATAATATTTATGTAAACTTGAAATAATTTCAGATATCGGAATACGATTAATTGATAGTATTTCAGCTCCAAGCGGAATTGAAGCACCTTCATAATTTAATCTCCATTTTCCATCAATCCACTTAATTGGATAAGGGAAATAACCTGAAGTTTCTTTTCGAAGAGCTTCTCTATATTTTGATGGCAACTCGGTATCATTATGAAGACTCCCTTCAAAATGAGTTAATTCACAAATAATGTTGTAAAAATCAAGAAAAGTTGAAGATTGATCAATTTCAGTTTCAGCCCAATTGTAAATACTATCTATTTGTTGTGGACTTCGGTATTTATAAAGTCCAGAATTTGCTTTTTTTCTAATCTCCTTGAAAACACTCAAATCTTTTTTCATCTTTTTGACAGAGAACGTATCATCTACCGATTGTGACATGAGACTCACCGATAATAAAAGAAATAAAATGGCGAAGATTGTTTTTATCATTTCTAGCAAGCTACTATAAAGTAAAATTCAACTTAGTTTCAGTTTAAAAATAAATTGGAAGATAAAAATTTTTAAAAGATTAGACTTTGATGTCTATTATTAATAATTTAAATACTAAACTAAATTCTATTTCTTTCATTTTCAAATAGGTATCAGTTTTGAATTAAAAAATAAAAAAACCTACTTTCAAACTAGTTAATAACTTAATTATACGAGAAATTTTAGTGATTTATTGGAGCTCTAAGCTTTCAATTAATTTAAAACAAAGTTCATCTATATTTTTCATATTTTGGTTAAAAGCTGAAACGTTAGATAAGATAATTACTCCATTTTTATGGGAAACATCTAATGCCATTGAAGATGTATATCCACCTGTTCCGCCATTATGCCAAATCAAATCTAAATTGTTATTTCTTTTCAAAATATGCCAGCCTAAACCAATCTGCATATTTTTATTTATTCTAAAGGTTGGTTTTTGGGTTAATTGAAGCTCTTTATTTTCTATATTGAACTGAGCTTGCCCAAACTTAGCTAAATCTTCTACCGTAGCGTAAATTGCACCCGCTCCTGCTAAAGCCTTAAAATCCCAATTTGCTGCAACTTCACCCCCGGGATTTAGCCCTTTTACCAAATCAACTTTCAAATCTTTTCTACTAAGGGTAGAATTAGACATTTGGTAGGGCTGAAATATGTATTCTTTAAGTAAATGATGATAAGTTGTATTAAAATGCTTTGCTAAGCCATAACCTAATATTCCTGCGCCAAGATTTGAATATGCATAGGTTAAACCAGGTTCTTGACTCAATTTCATTTCTTGTTCTAAATACTCTTTAAGTTGTGCTTCACCGTAATTTTGATAAGGATTATTTCGGTCAACGGTAAAAAGATTAAGATTAGACGGCAATCTTGGTAAACCTGAAGTATGGTTAGCTAATTGCTTCAAATTGATTTTTTGTTTTGAATGAGTTTTAAATTCTATTAAATCTTCAAGTCGGTCATCTAAGCTTAGTTCTTCGTCTACTGTAAAACGAGAGAGCAAACTTGCAGTAAATACTTTGGTAATAGATCCAATTTCAAAAGCATTACGATGATTTTTAATAAGCCTAATTGTATCATTTTTTCGTTTTAAACCTATAAAACGCACTTTTTCGTTTTGAATTACAGCTATAGAAAGTTCTGTTTCATTAGGGAAAGATTTAGAACTATTATACAAAAGCTCAGCTTGTGTTTTGGTTAATTCGTGTTCATTAATTTCTATTCCATTTACTGCTTGCTGAGATAGAACATAGCTAGAACTTAAAATAAATAAGATTAGGATAAAAGCTGAAAGTCTTTTCATTATTTTATAGTTGAATATGTTTTTAAGATATTAAATTATTAAAACATAAATTGATTTCCAAATTATAAGCAGGGAAGTAGGGATTTTAATAAATCTAGTATTAAGATTTCTGATTGTAAAATCGTGATAAAATTGAAAAAATTTCCTTTTTTGCAACCGCAAAACGTATTGACAAGAATTCACGATGTGGAAAGCTAAAATGTTTATTTTAATTTAAATTGCTGATTACTAATTTTAAATCAAATTCTTTTCACTAATTAATTTTGAGTACTTTGAATTTATACAAGAAATTTTAAAACTTGAGAAAATGCCAAACTCAAAGGCTGTTTCTATATTTAAGAACCAAAACTAAAATCTATAAACTACAAGTTGTCAGCTATTAGCCAACAACTACAAACTATTCGCTTAATAATGTAAAATTTCATTTATTATGGGTATTATTGAAGCTTAATAAGGCTAAATACTTCTCAAGCATTAATGGATTATTCCTACCTATTGAATCAAGATTATTCTGAAACTCTAAATAGACCTTTTATTTCTATATTTTTAATTCTGGTGGTTTTGTTTCTTGTTTTTCAACAAGTATTTTCTATGGTCGAATTTTTATGGGTAAAATACATCTCGCCTAAACCATTTTTTAGACATTTTTACTTGATCAAGAAAAAGCTCTCAAGCGATCAACTTTATATATTAAAAACAG
>CBFIGU010000067.1:0-13637 GCA_965662165.1 Psychroflexus sp. | reverse complement strand
TATGTTCCTCAAAAAATTCACCCTTGTTATAGACTAGATTTCCATTTACAAAGGTCTGTATAATTTGAGTTTGAAAAGTAGTTCCTTCTAATGGAGACCACTTACATTTATACAAAATATTGTTTTTTTTAACCATCCAAGGAGCGTTTAAATCTACCAAAGTTAAATCGGCATAATAGCCTTCTCTAATATAGCCTCTGTCCGTCATTTTGTATAAAATTGCTGGATTATGACACATTTTTTCAACTATCTTTTCTAAAGAAATAAGACCTTGTTTGTAAAATTCTAACATACAATTAAGTGTATGCTGAACCATGGGCGCACCCGACATGGATTTAAAATATGGTTTTTGCTTTTCATCTAAAGTATGCGGAGCGTGATCTGTGGTTATAAGATCTATCCTGTCATCGAGTAAGGCTTTTAATAAACCTTTTTTATCCTTTTTTGATTTGATGGCTGGATTCCA
This sequence comes from Psychroflexus sp., assembly GCA_965662165.1. Classification (GTDB taxonomy): domain Bacteria; phylum Bacteroidota; class Bacteroidia; order Flavobacteriales; family Flavobacteriaceae; genus Psychroflexus. The sequence continues at coordinate 13,171 of CBFIGU010000067.1, read as the reverse complement.
CTTAATCAACATTCCGAGTCGTTCATAATCTTCATCTGAAAACCAAAGATGATGAACAGAAACTTCAGTCGTTATTTTTTTCTCTTCCAAAGGAATATCATTTTGAAATAAATGAGTTTCAGCTTCTGTGGTTAAATGCAAAATATGTAAACGTGCATTGTGTTTTTCAGCTATAGCAATGGCTCGCTTTGTAGCTTCATAACAACCTTCAACGCTCCTAATTTTTGGATGATAGTAAGCTGGTAAATCTTCTCCATATTTCTCTCTGAAGGCTTTTTCATTAGCTTCAACAATTTCTTCCTTTTCTGAATGTATAGCAATGATAGATTTACATTTCGAAAATAATTTTTCCATTTTCTCAGGACTATCCGCTAGCAGGTTTCCTTTTTTGGTAAAATATAAACCATCGTCTGAAACACCGATAAACTGAGATGTATCCATTTTGATTACTTCATCAATGTTATCTCCGTTTACGCCTAAGAAAAATGAATAATTTGCTAAAGATTTTGTTGATGCAATTTCAAACTTTTCATTTAAACTTTCTACCGTTAAAGTGTTTGGAACGGTATTAGGCATATCAATAAAAGAAGTAACACCGCCAGCAATGGCCGCTTTACTTTCAGTATACAAATCAGCTTTGTGGGTTAGTCCTGGATCTCTAAAGTGAACTTGACCATCAATTATGCCTGGAAATAAATATTTTCCCGTTCCATCAATAAGTTGGTCTTTGGGTTCGTGGGTAATCGTCCCTATTTTTTCAATTCGTTCACCAGAAATTAATACATCTGTAGTTTGCGATTTCCCTTCGTTTACAATGTTTACATTCTTTATTAAAATCCTATTGCTCATTTTTCTATAAGTATTTTAAAAGCATTTTATCTAAATATGAAGCAGATTTATTGACTTTCCTATTCAATGAATTAAGTATGATTTTCAATTAAATCTTTGAAACCATAATGATACGCAAACTGCTATTTTTCACCAAAAATCTCCATGCTTTTTTAGGCGATTTGATTTCAAAATTTTAAGCTTACATTTCATCAAATTACTTACAAAAGATGAAGCTATTGCATTGAAGCCAATTCGCCGCTTATATTTTTCTAAATACGAATTTTCATTCTTATTAAGATGACAAGAGTTTATTCAATTCAACTTATATTTGAAAAAAATCAATTCATATTCATGCAACATTTCAAGTCCATCTGCTTTTTCTTATTAGTTTCAATTTTGTGGACTTCCTGTGGCCGACTTCCCAAACCGAGTGAAGCTGTTCATCTGTACGATAATCAATTGAGCTTATTGAATGGTTATTATGAAATTGAACCCTACGAGAGTCAATTTAGTGTGGAAGGAATTAACTTAGAGAAGGTTTTTGATATGCAAATTCCTCATAAAGTCAAATTTGTGAAGCTTCAGTTTCTTGATGAAAAAACCCTTCAAGTAAGTTATGAGCTTGATAGTATTATTCACACTAAAAAATTAAAAGGAAAACATAAAAAAGGAGGCTTTTTTCTGAAAAAATCTTGGGGTGCTTTCGGTTTACCACCAATTTTATGGCTACAATGGAATAATGGAAAGTGTCTATACATGGGAAATGACGATAACTTAATTTATAGTTACCACAAAAATCAATCTACCCTACTTTTTGGGCTTAATGGCAAGACTTATGAGCGAGAAGTAGTATTATACGATCGCTTGTATGAAAAGTTTTACACCGGTAAACCCAAAAAGACGATAGACTAAAATTAGCTTTTCAACTCGGGAGCTAAATCTTCTAAAGCTGAAACCGTAAAGTCAATATCTTCATAACTTAAAGCATTATTTAAGAAATAACTTTCAAATGCGCTTGGTGGTAAATAAACGCCGCGCTTTAACATGCCATGAAAGTATTTTTTAAAGGTATCGTTATTCGCTTTAGCTGCACTTTCAAAATCAACAACCGGCTCTTTTTCAAAATGTACGGACAACATCGAGCCCATTCGGTTAATGGTATGTGGAATTTCATGCTTTTCTAAAACTTCAGCAATTCCTTTATGAAGGTAAGCGCACTTCTTCTCTAATTCTTCAAAAATACTGGCATTGGTGTTTAGTTCATCTAGCATAGCATATCCCGCAGCCATCGCTAAAGGATTTCCACTTAAAGTTCCCGCTTGATAAACAGGACCTTCTGGCGCTAAATGAGACATAATTTCTTTTCTAGCGGCAAAAGCCCCAACCGGCAGGCCGCCGCCTACAACTTTACCAAAAGTTACAATGTCTGCTAACACACCAAGACGTTCTTGCACTCCACCTTTAGCTAGTCGAAAACCGGTCATAACTTCATCAAAAACCAGTAAAATTTCGTTTTCGGTACAAAGTTTTCGCAAACCTTCTAAAAAGCCTTTATTAGGAATAATACATCCCATATTACCAGGAACGGGCTCAACAATAATACAGGCTATTTCCCCTTGATTAGCTTCAATCAATTTTTTTACACCATCTAAATCATTGTAATTAGCTAATAGTGTGTCTTTTGCTGTTCCTTTTGTAACACCAGGACTGTTGGGTGCTCCAAAAGTAACCGCACCACTACCCGCTTGTATTAAAAATGAATCTGAATGTCCGTGGTAGCAACCTGCAAATTTGATAATTTTATCTTTTCTGGTGTAGCCACGTGCTAATCGCACCGCACTCATACAAGCTTCAGTTCCGCTATTTACAAAACGAATTTTATCAATTCCCGGAACCATCTCTACTGCTAATTTGGCAATTTTAGTTTCCAATTCTGTTGGAATCCCAAAAGAAGTTCCATCTTTTGCTTTTTCAGTAACCGCTTTAATTACTGGCTCATGAGCGTGACCTAAAATCATAGGACCCCAAGAAGATATGTAATCAATTAATCTATTTCCATCTTCGTCGTACAAATAGGCTCCTTTCGCTTTTTTTACAAAAATAGGCTCTCCACCTACCGAGTTAAATGCTCGAACAGGTGAATTTACACCTCCAGGAATATATTTTTTTGCTTCATTGAATAATGCACTACTTCTTTTATAAATCATTGCTTATTTAGGGGTTTTAAATATAATTTTTGTCCAATTTTTAAATTGTTACTTTTTAATTGGTTGAGTTGTTTCAACTCTTCCACAGTTAAATTAAATTGGGTTGAAATTTTATAAAGTGTATCACCAGCTTTTACAATGTAAATACTGGTTGTGTAATCTACTTTGTTTTTTGGTTTTGGAAAATGCGGTGGTGGTGTACCATTTACTACTTCGGTATCTAACTCATCTAGATGAAAACGCTCAATTAAACTGATTAATTTATCAGGATATTTTCTGTCGGTTGCATAACCCGCTCTACGCAAACCTTTCGCCCAAGCTTTATAGTCGGTTATTTCAAAATCGAATAAAAATGCATAGCGTGGTCTATCATATAAAAATAAGGAATGGTCTCTAAATGAATATTTTGGGTCGTTATATTTTCTGAAACATTCCTGCAACTCATCATCATCATGGTACACTTTTTCACCTTCCCAACCGTTACATTTAATGCCGAAATGATTATTAGATCGCTTGGTTAAGTTACCATTTCCAGAACCCGATTCTAAAATTCCTTGTGCAATGGTAATACTTGCAGGAATTCCATATAAACGCATTTCTTCTTGAGCAATGTCTGAATATTTCCAAATGTAAGCTTCAACAGGATTGTTGAAAGTTGGCTCTACACTCACCGGTTCAGTTGGTTTATTTTGGTTTTCTTGCCGACTTACTTCCACAGGTTTTGGTTGATTTCGATTCACATCAGCAGATCGAGTTTGAGACGTCTTAGTTGGTTTTCGAGTGGTTACTTTTCGCTTGGTACCGCAAGATGCAAACAACGTAATGAGAAGTATTGCAAGGATTGATGATTTGATTATAATTGAATTTTTCACGTAAATTTAATCAGTTCAGAATTAGTTTTCGCTAAATTTTTATTCACACTTTCAACTCCTTGAAGTCCACCAGTATGAATCGCTAAAATACGAGTATTTTCTGAAAAATGCCCAGATTTTATGAGTTGAAAGAGACCAAAAAGCATTTTACCAGTATAGATTGGGTCTAAAGGAATGCAATACGATGCATAAAACGCATTAATGAAACTTATCAGTTCAGTTGAAACTTTTGCGTAACCTCCAAAATGGAAATCAGTATTTAATTTCCAATTGCTTTTCGCGGTCCACATGCTGATTTCTTTTTTTAAAAATTCTCCTTTTAAAGCTGAAAATGCAATAATATGTTGATGAATTTCTGAAGCTTCTATAATTCCTGAAACAGTTCCTCCTGTTCCTGCTGAACAACAAATTACATCAAATTTTTTATCTTCTTGATGAAGTATTTCTTTGCAACCTTTTATAGCTAACGTATTGGTTCCACCTTCTGGCACTATATAAACATCGCCAAACTTTTCTCTGTAAAATTGAAGCCATTCTGGGGTGTCCTTTTTTTTGTAATTAGCTCTGGTTTCAAAATAAAATTGCATCCCATTTTGGTTTGCACGACTTAAAGTAGCGTTTTCTTTTAAAATCTTAGGAAAGTTTTTTGCGAGTTCTTCACCACGAATTATTCCAATACTTTGTAAGCCTGATAATTGAGCAGCTTCAGCTGTTGCAGCTATATGATTGGAATAAGCTCCACCAAAAGTGAGAAGTGTAGTCTTTCCTTCTTTTTGAGCTTGTTGAATATTGTATTTTAATTTCCTGAATTTATTCCCCGATATTACAGGATGAATTTCATCTTCTCTTTTTATCCACAGTTCTATTCCTGTAGATTTATCTTTAAAGATAAACTGGTTTCTACTTTTGTAAAGTTTAGAAAAAAAAGACGAATTAGTCAAAGTTTACAATTTTATAGGATTTCCCATGATGTAGGTTTTTTCTATTACACGGTCGTCTCCCAAGATTTGCAAAGCAAATAATTTTTCTTCTATGGTCTGGCTATTTTCAATTCTAAGTTTAAGCAAATCGGTAGCTTTCCAATCCATCACCACAAAATCGGCTTCTTTTCCTTTTTCAAAATTACCGATTACATCATCTAAATGAAGCGCTTTAGCGCCACCTAAAGTAGCTAAATAAAAAGATTTGAATGCAGAAAGCGGTTTTACCGTTGAAGGATTTTCAACGAAAGCTTTCCGAAGTTGAGTCACTTTATAAGCTTCATTTAAGGTTTGCAAAATACTAAAGCTGGTTCCTGCTCCTACATCGGTTCCTATACCAACTCGAATATTCAAGTCTTCGGCTTTTTGTAAATTGAATAAACCACTACCTAAAAATAAATTGGACGTTGGACAAAACGCCAAGCTACAATCGTGTTTTTTAAGTTGCTTCCATTCGTTTTCTTCTAAATGAATTCCGTGTGCAAAAACAGCTCTTTTTTGAAGCAAATGGGCTTGCTCATAAACTTCTAAATAATTTTCACATTCTGGAAATAATTTCTTTGTGAATTCAATTTCAGCTTTGTTTTCAGACAAATGCGTGTGCAAATACACATCGGGAAATTCTTTTAATAGTTTTCCAGCTTCTTGTAATTGCTCAGGTGTAGAAGTGATAGCAAAACGTGGAGTTACTGCATACAACAAACGCTCTTTTTTATGCCACTTTTCAATGAGTTGCTTTGAATCTTCATAACTTGATGTTGGAGTATCTAATAAGTTTTCAGGTGCATTACGATCCATCATGACTTTACCGCAAATCATGCGTAAGTTTAACTCTTGCGCTTTTTCAAAAAAAGCATCAACCGATTGTGGATGAACCGTACCAAAGACCAATGCCGTGGTAGTTCCATTTTTTAAGAGTTGCTTCAAAAAGAAATCGGCTACTTCGCTTGCATGGGTTTTATCTTCAAATTTCAGTTCAGTTGGAAAAGTATAGGTATTTAACCACTCTAGTAACTCTTCGCCGTGAGCAGCAATCATTTCGGTTTGTGGGTAATGAATATGTGTATCTACAAAACCAGGCATTATCAACTTACCCGAATAATCTTCGAAAATGGCATCAGGATTTTTAGTTTGAAAAGCTTCAAAAGAAGTTAAAGCTTTCACTTTTCCATTTTCAATCGATAAAATTCCATCTTCCAAATATTCATATGCATTTGGTTGAATATTCGGATCTTCTAAAAAATGAAAAAAAGAAGCGCGGATGTGTTTTTCTTGACCTAAGGTAGTTGACATGAAAACTGTATTAAAACATCAATTTTATCGGGCGAAAATAAGGAAAAGCTAGATATTTTCAATTGAACATAAAAAACAAAAACCGCAAACCTGCAAGGTTTTAAAAACCTTGCAGGTTTGCAATTCTTCTAAAAACCCTGCAAGCGTTCTAAACGCTTGCAGGGTTAATATTTATAAAAGACTAATTTTAAAAATCTAAATTTTAATTTTTCCTAGTAATCAATTCTTTCTAATCTATGGTCAAACTCTTCTTCTTTATTAAGTGTTGTTAATAAAAAATAGCCAGGTTTAGATGGAAGCAAACTAACTATTTTCCCATTTTTAGTCCAAAAAGACATTTGCTCTTCAATTTTGTTTAATTTAAATTCTCCATCTTTAAAAGTTACAATTCCATGAGCATAATCTACACCACTAAATAAGGATACTTTTTCTACATTAAAATAAAAGAAGGAGAGTCCATTTTTTTGATCTAAATTATTGTGGAATTTATAATCAAAATAATTGTAAGCTATTAAAGTATTTATAAAACCTCGAGAGCCACCAATCTTAAATCCATTAAGTTGTAATACCGATGCTTTTTTTTCAACTTCAAATACTTGATTTAGATTAAAATTTTGGTCAAAATCTAAAAATACCAAGTCTTTTACAGCTACACTAGTAGGTCTACCTTTTACGTATTCACCAACCACGATGGTATGTCCTGTTTTTTCATCTAAAACATAATCATGTGTGTATATAAAACCATTTTTCTTTACAAAACCACCTTCTTTAATATCTAATTTCCCTTGAAAATCTTTCCATTCAACAATTTTCTTTTCCATGAGATTTCCGTTTAAATCGAAAATGACTCTAAACATTCCACTGGTTTTATTAGAGGTTAAATCAGTTTTAGCCTTGTAAGTATCACCAAATGCAACAATTTTATTTTCTAGTATTTGTACATTACTAAACTCCACTTTATTCTCATCATCATTGATATTCAATTCTTTTAATGTTTCACCATTAGAGATATCAACCAAAAGAAGTGTACTTACAAAATCCTTGCTGTTCTTTCTTTCGTATTTATTGTTTTTGGTAATTAAAAGCTTCGAATTTGAAGCAATTACAATGCTGTTTTCTATGCTTTTCTTTCGTTCTGGATTACCAAATGGATAAGTTTTATATAGTTTTTTATTTTCGTTAGAAACTGCGTAATATTCATTTACTTGAGTTTTTAGATTTCTAATTATTAAGCCGTAACCAGTATGATCTATTGGAAAATTACTTGCTACAAATGTTTTCTTATCCAATTGCGGAACTATATTTCTAGATGAAATTTTATTGTTTTCAACATCAAAAACTCTAAATGAGTAACCATCTTTTTTCTTGATATCAATTACTTCAAAAAAAATAGAGTTTCCATTATAGTAAGGTTTTCCAACGCTAATTTTCTTTGCATCAACAAAACTTGATTGGCTAACTTTATTTAAGTTAATGTCTAATAGTGTCATCAAATAACGATGTTCTTTTCGGTTTACCTTTTCAACATCTTTAAAAGTTAAGTATCCATATATTTCATTTTCTGTATCATAAATAGGAAATATCTGGGCTTGTACTGATGTAAAAAGGAAAATACTGAGAAGACAGAGAATGATTTTTTTCATAAAATTAATTAATTTGTTATAGTTTAAATTTTTGAGATAAATTCTGTAAATCTGAAGAACGCAAATTGTCAATTATGGTTAGAAATAAATTATATGGAGCGGAGTAATTAACATAATCAACTTCATCTACGTATTTTCCAAAAGTATATGATTTTCTGGCTTCATGCAGTCGATAATAAAAAAGGGAAAGCATTTCATTATAAAAAACAGACTGCTTAGGAGTAGGGTTATTTAAATTTTGTAATTGTATGATAAAATAAATACCCCGACCGTATTCATCAGAACATAAGTGAGCATAAACATCTTCTAATCTCACTTTTTCTTTAATTTTTTTCCAACTTTTAGATTCCAAAGATGGAGCCTCCTTATTCTCTGGTAGAATTTTATTGAGCTCTGCAATCCTATCTTGAATTTCTGGATGGGTTTTTAATGAATCCTTATGAATACCGAATAGGTTAATTTTACCATTTTGATAGTTGTATTTAGTGTAATCTACACCGCTAGTCCAATCTTCGTTAAAGGCCTTATTTTTCGTAGAAAAATGATCTCTCAAAACATCTGCATTCAATTTTATAATTTCTGCTGGAGAGAGGGTATCTAATTTTGACAAAGCCGATGTAGCTGCAAATGGAGAACGAGCAACTTTACTGAATAATAGAAAACCTAAAGAATCTGCTTCGAACTCTCGTATTCTACTTATTTGCTTAGTTTCATATTCAATGTTTTTAAAAACTTCTACGTTTTTTGTGAACTTATTGTATCGTTGCCTTTTAATGTTTTTCTTCTTTTCTTTATAGGAATCTGAAGCGAGCAATTCCATCTTATTTTTAAAACGCTTTTCAAAATGCTGTAATAAGTAATGTGATAACTCGTGACCAATTATAAAAATTAGCTCATCTTCAGTCTCTAAGCGATTAAGTAAAGAAAGGGTGAAAATAAAATTTCCATCGCCCAAGCTCATGGCATTAGGTTGAGTATCTCTACTCACAAAAATCCTAAGTTGGCTGGGGTCTACACTTTTAATATTATTTTTTTCTATTATTTGTTTTAGTAGTTGATTAAGGTAATTTTCAATTTCTGAATCAAAATATAGATAAGAACCTTCAAAAAAATTTTCAAATGTCTCTAGTCTACTCTTCTTAAATTGTTTGACTAGCTTTCTGTTATATGCCAGATCATATTTAAACTTATTTACTAATTGTTCGGTCTTTTCTTCAAAATAGTTTGATAATATTTTATGTTGATTGTGAATAGTATCAGTTGGCACATAAGTCTGAGCACAAAAATTTTGAAAAAAGAATAAAAAAAGGAACTGGAAGAAGTATTTCATCCTTCAAATATAAAAAAAACAAGTTTTGAAAAATCTACAAAAACTCATATTTATCCATAAATTTTTGATTATTTATTGACCATGTTTTTAAAAATATGCAATTCAAAAAGCAACTGAATGATAATTAAGTAATTAATGAAGATTTGATTTTTAAGTAAACTTGAAATTCTAGTAAGTTTTTTAAACTCTTAAGTTTTATTTTTTTCAAAATAAGCTTCAAGGTTTTGAAGTCCTAAATGAGTAAGTATTCTAAATAACTTTAATTACTCCAAAATCCATTAAGGTTTTAAAAACCTTGATGGGTTGCAATTCTTCTAAAAACCTTGCAAGCGTTTAGAACGCTTGCAGGGTTGATATTTATTAGACTCGAAAAACGATTAAGATTATTAAAATTTAGCTTTTCAAAGTGCTTTAAAATGAAGAATCTGTATTTTTGTGTTATGACTTTTAAGAAAAAACGAATCCCAATAGAAGATGGAGATTATTATTTAACTCCAGAAGGTTATCGTTGCTTTACTGCTCAATATCACTTAAAACGTGGTTATTGTTGTAAAAGCGGTTGCCGACATTGCCCTTACGGATTCGATAAAAAAACAGAATAATGCAAACCACTACTTTAACTTTTGAAGCTGAAATACAACAAGGAATTCCTACAGAATTACCACCTATTAAAGAATACAATCTAAAAGTAAACCACGCTCCTATTCGTAAAAAGATATTAAGCGCCGATGAGCAAAAACTAGCGCTTCGGAATGCACTACGCTATTTTGATAAAAAGCATCACGCGGTTTTGCTACCCGAATTTAAAGAAGAGTTAAACCGTTACGGAAGGATTTACATGTATCGTTTTCGCCCAGATTATAAAATGTTTGCTCGCCCAATTGAAGCTTATCCAGGTAAAAGTTTAGAAGCCAAAGCTTTGATGCTAATGATACAGAATAACTTGGATCCTGCAGTAGCGCAGCATCCACATGAATTAATAACCTACGGTGGTAACGGTGGTGTTTTTCAAAATTGGGCACAGTATTTACTCACCATGCAGTATTTATCTGAAATGACAGATGAGCAAACTTTGGTGATGTATTCTGGTCATCCTATGGGATTATTTCCTTCTCATAAAAATGCCCCGAGAGTTGTAGTCACTAACGGAATGGTAATTCCGAATTATTCGCAACCCGACGATTGGGAAAAATTTAATGCCCTAGGAGTTTCACAATACGGACAAATGACGGCAGGAAGTTATATGTATATTGGTCCACAAGGAATTGTTCATGGAACTACCATTACCGTTTTAAATGGATTCAGAAAAATTAATAAAAGTCCAGAAGGCGGTTTGTTTGTAACGGCTGGTTTAGGTGGAATGAGCGGTGCACAACCCAAGGCAGGTAATATTGCAGGTTGTATTACCGTTTGTGCAGAAGTGAATCCAAAAGCTACTAAAACCCGACACGAACAAGGTTGGGTAGATGAAGTGATTTCCGATCTCAATGAATTATCGCAACGTGTTCAGCAAGCAAAAGCTAATAAAGAAGTGGTTTCAATTGCTTACGATGGCAATATTATTGATGTTTGGGAAAAATTTGATGAAGATAAAATTCAAATCGATTTAGGAAGTGACCAAACTTCCTTACACAATCCGTGGGCTGGTGGTTATTATCCAGCTGGATATTCTTACGAAGAATCCAACCAAATGATGTCTGCTGAACCTGAAAAATTCAAAGCAGTAGTTCAAGAAAGTTTACGAAGACATGTTGAAGCTGTAAATAAACACACGCAAAAAGGCACCTATTTTTTTGACTACGGAAATGCCTTTTTATTAGAATCATCTAGAGCAGGAGCCAATATTTTTAGAGATGTTCAAGGTAACTTTATAAATGCTGGTCAGCTAGAAAATCCAAATGCAGAATTTGCTTACCCAAGTTACGTACAAGACATTATGGGGCCGATGTGTTTCGATTATGGTTTTGGTCCCTTCCGTTGGGTTTGTGCATCAGGAAAACCTGAAGATTTAGCCAAAACCGATGCCATTGCTGCACAAGTGCTAGAAGAATTAAAAATAGATGCACCTGCTGAAATTCAGCAGCAAATGGCAGATAATATTAAATGGATTAAAGGTGCTCAAGAAAATAAATTGGTAGTCGGCTCGCAAGCCCGAATTTTATATGCAGATGCAGAAGGAAGAATGAAAATTGCTGCAGCTTTCAATAAAGCCATAGAAAATGGAGAAATTGGACCCGTTATTTTAGGAAGAGACCATCATGATGTATCTGGAACTGATTCGCCATTTAGAGAAACTTCTAATATTTACGATGGCAGTAAATTTACAGCAGATATGGCCATTCACAATGTAATTGGCGATTCTTTTCGTGGCGCTACTTGGGTCAGCATTCACAATGGCGGCGGAGTTGGCTGGGGCGAAGTAATAAACGGCGGCTTTGGTATGCTTCTTGATGGTAGTAGTAATGCAAACCAAAAGCTGCACGCCATGCTACATTGGGACGTAAATAATGGAATTGCAAGACGATCTTGGGCAAGAAACGAAGAAGCTATTTTTGCTATAAAAAGAGCCATGCAAATGGAGCCCAATTTAAAAGTTACCCTTCCCAATTTAGTAGATGATGCGCTTTTAGAAAACTAAATAAAATGAAATTTATAAAAATAGTACCTGTGCTTTTTATCATGATGATGTTAACTTCATGTTCTTCAGTCTCCGTAGCGGTAGACTATGATCGAGAAGTTAATTTTGACAATTATAAAACCTATGCTTTTTATAAACCTGGTATTGATGAAGTTGAAATATCAGACTTAGATAAGCGAAGAATTTTACGCGCCATAGACCGAGAATTATCTGCTAAAGGGATGGTTAAGTCTGAAAATCCAGATGTATTAGTAAACATTTTTACAGAAGCAGAAGAAAACATTAATATTTATCAAAATAATTTTGGTTGGGGCTGGGGTCCCGGCTGGGGTTGGGGTTGGGGAATGCCCATGACCAACGTGAGCAGAAATGTTGAAGGTTCTCTATTTATCGATTTAATAGACAAAAACAAAAATCAATTAGTTTGGCAAGGACTTGGCAAAGGAATTTTAAGCATTGATATGGATCAAAAAGAAGAACGCATCAATGAGATTGTTATGAAAATTATGGCAAAGTATCCGCCTAACCAAAATTAGATACGAATAATCTACCTAGTTGCTTCATTAAATTTGCTATATAAACTTAGGAGATATCACAAATTCGATTAAGTTTGCATAAAAAGCAAGACTTGCAAGACGAAGAATTAGTTCAATTACTTCAAAATCCTGATAAAAAAGATGAAGCCTTTGCTATTCTAGTTAAAGAGTACAAAGTTCGCTTGTATTGGCATATTCGAAATTTTGTAAAAATACACGAAGATGCAGACGATGTTTTGCAAAATGTTTTTATAAAAGTGTATAGGAATATTCACAAATTTAAGGGTGAAAGCAAACTTTTTTCCTGGATGTATCGCATCGCTTCAAATGAAAGCATTACATTTTTAAATAAAAAGGCTAAAAAGCTAAAAATTTCAAATGAAGAAGTTCAAGATTTCATCTTAGATAATTTAGAAAGCGATGTGTATTTTGAAGGAGATGAAATTCAATTAAAGCTGCAAAAAGCAATTGCAACTTTACCCGAAAAGCAACGACAGGTTTTTAATATGAAATACTTTCAGGAATTGAAATATAAAGATATGTCTGAAATTATGGAAACCAGTATTGGAGCACTGAAATCGAATTATCATCATGCGGTAAAAAAAATTGAAGATTATTTGAAAAATAATTAAACCTTTAGCAAAAAAAAAGGTCTTATTAATATGAAACTGAATAAGAACATACCCAAAAAGCCAACCGGTTTTACAACTCCTGAAAATTACTTCAGTGAAGTTGAAAAAAGTGTGTTTGAAGCCATTTCAAAGTCAAAATCAAAAGAAAATCAATCCCTACCCCAAAAAAGTGGATTGGAAGTTCCTGAAGCTTATTTTGAAGCTCTCGA
>CBFIGU010000066.1:0-14015 GCA_965662165.1 Psychroflexus sp. | reverse complement strand
AGCAGTTGAGCGAATGGCTTTAAGACAGCAAATGCCATGGAAAAATTTATACGCACCAGCACATTCTTCAAATGAAATTAAACCAGCAATTCAGTTTAAAGTGATGAGTTTTCCAACTTTTATCTTGGTAAACCCAGAACAGAAAATTATTAAGCGAACACACCATTTAAGAGAAGTGGTGGATGTTTTAGAGAATTAAAAAAGAAATATAAACGAATTGTTTTATTTTCTCACTGAAGTAAAAACAATGATATAATCATTTATCTTTGCTCAATGTCAATTCGCCATGCTCCATCTTGGTAAGTAGAATGAAAAGCTATGTTTTCTTGCAAGCAAGTTTTTTCCCATTGTTTAATAAATGACGTATAATTATTAGCATCAGCTATAATTAATTTGGGCTCAATATCTTCAATTAAACGCTGTAAATTTAGTTTTGGAGAATAAGTAAGGTAGATAATTGCATTTTTTGCTTTTCTAGGATATATGGCAGTACTATCTATCACTAAAATAGTTTCATCTTGATTAATATGGTAGAATGACTGTGGTGGTTTTATGGAAATGGTTTTGATGTTTTTAAGCGAAGTATAACTATTTAGACTATACAATTCAGAAGGTTTTAAAATTGAATCTGCCGCAAACAACGTAAAATGACTACCTTTTTTAAAGCCAAAAACACTTTTACGCATCTCGTTAAAAATAATAAACTCTGCTGTGTTTCGCTGTTCTTTCAAGGCTAAAGCATAAGACCAAGTGAGACAGATTAAACCTATAAAAAAGCCTAAAATAGTTGAATAATGCTTACTTCTACTGTAAAATAGCAAGCACCAAATTATTAAAATTAAGCTTAGAAACATATTGAAATTGAAGTAGATGTCTTTAAAAATGAATTCTTCTTGTAAAGCAATAAAATCAACAAAATTTAAAAGCTGGTCTAGCATAAACGAATAAACTTTGACTAAAAAATCAGGTAATATATGAAGTAAAGCAAGTAGAATAATTAAAATTCCGCCGCCCAAAAGAATGCTCAAAAATGGAATAATCACCAAATTAGCTATTACAAATAAACCTGGAAACTGATGAAAATAATACAAAGAAAAGGGTAAAACACCCAGTTGTGCAGTTAAGGTAACGGTAAATACAGACCAAATGGTTTTATCAATAAAAAACTTTGGGATGTACAAGCTGTATAGTTTTGGTTGAAGCATAACAATAGAAAATACAGCTGCATAACTTAACTGAAAACCAACTTCTAAAATAAAATTAGGCTTAAAAATTAAAATTGGAAATAAAGACAAACACAAGATGTTAATTGTATTGGTTTTACGCTTCATGTTTATGGCAATAGCAAACAAACTAAACATACTAACTGCTCTGGTTACAGAAGGCGAAAAACCAGCAATTAAAGCAAATCCCCAAAGTAAAATGATGATGATAATAGTTCGAAAAACCCTTCCATTTTTAAAATAAGTTAAAGGTTTAAAAAGCCATTGAAGCAACAATAAAACTATACCAACATGTAAGCCAGAAACGGCTAAAATATGTACCACACCCGCTTTAGAAAAGTTATTATAGGTTTCTTTATCAATTTGCTTTTTTTGCCCAAGCAATAAAGCTTGAATTAATCCCAATTGATTTTGATTAAAGCCTGTTTTGCTAAGTTCAAATTGAATTTGATCTCTTAATAAAGCTGCTTTTGCTTCTAAATTTTGATTCTTAGTTTGTAGGCTAAGAAGTTGTTTTGGTTTAGCTTGATATAAAATCAAACGGTTTTCCATAAACTCTTTATAATTGAAATCCTGTGGGTTTTTTGGATCTTCAAAAGGACTTAGTTCAGTTTTAAAAACCAATTGACTACCTACTTTTAATTCATTTTTAAAATCTTCTTTTGGTATTTGTAACAATACCTTTCCTTGACTAGTAAGCGTATCGATTTCAAAAACATTAATTACACATTTATAGTAATAGTTACTCGATTTTAAAGTTTCAATTACTTCAGCTTTAACCAAATGCGCTTCATTTTCTTTAACGTGATGAATTAGATGGTCTTGTTGATGAATTGGCTTTTTTATAGTGCTAGCAAGCATGCCGATTAGTGTAAAAACCAATAGTGCTAAAATGGAAAAAACGTAATTGGTTTTGAAGCTTTTTAAATAGGCAAAATGCGAAATGATTAGTACTAAAATACCAATACAAAGACCAATTAATAAGTGAGGTATAGAAACAGAAAACTTTAAACCTAGGAATACGCCAAGCAAGAAAAATAAGCTTAGTCTTATTACGATAAAGTTTAATAATTTCATTAACAGATGCTTGTGTTTCTAAAAATAATCTTTTTTAGAAAACCATCAAACTTTTCGGAAGGCTTAATTAATGATACGTCTTGCTTTTTTATAGTTTTTACGCCAATAAGCTTCCCCTAAAGATGAAATAATTACGCCACGACTTGTTGAGCTATGAATAAATTCAGGGTAATCTTTATGGTTACTCACCACAATTCCTACATGCGTAATTTTTCTTCCACGTCCTGTTTTAAAAAAAACTAAATCACCAGGTTTAAGTTTCTTAAGTTTAGTTCTTTTTCCTTTTTTAGACATGGCTTTTGCTGTTCGTGGAAGCTCATATTTGGGTGGAAATGAATTAATAACTAAGCCTGAGCAATCTATACCACTTCTTGAAGTACCACCGTAAGCATAAGGTGTTCCCAAGTATTTTTTAGCTTGTAAAACAACATTTTTACTTTGTTGTTGCCTTAATTTTTTAGCACCACCACAAGAAAAAACAATGCTACTTAAGCAAAGTACCACAAAAACATAAAAAAATGTTTTGAAACGCATGAACAAATAATTCTGTTTCAAATGTATGTTATTTCAAGAAATTTAAATAAAGTCTTGAAAAGAAAAAATTATTGAGCTAAAACACCTTGGCCTTTCAACAAAGGAATATTGGTTAAGTTCTCTTCCCTAATCTGTTTAGCTTTAAAGATAAAGTCTTTATTGTATAATTTACTTGACTTAAAGTAACTTATTTGAAATTGATTTTCTAAAGCCAACACATCTTCTTGAATAAATTCTAATTTAGCATAAGACTTGCCCGGTAAAATGTCTAGCCTTTTCCTTAAAACAGAAGTAGATTTTGTCTTGCTTTTACCTTTAGAAACCACCAAAATCATTTCGATGGGGTCTTCTAAATTATTGATGAGGTATACATTCCATTCTTTAGTTTTAAAGTCTGGATTGTAAACATGCACAGCAGCTACATAAACTTCCTTAACTTCGGGTATGGCAATGTCTTTTTTCAAGCCTATACAATAGATTTAAATTGTTTTAAAAATCGTAAATCGTTTTCATAAAACATTCTTATATCGCCTATCTGATAAAGCAACATAGCAATACGTTCAATCCCCATACCAAAAGCAAATCCAGAATATTCTTTAGGGTCAATATTACAATTCTTTAGCACGTTGGGGTCTACCATTCCGCACCCCATAATTTCTAACCAACCTGTTCCTTTTGTTATTCGGTAATCAGTTTCCGTTTCTAATCCCCAGTAAATATCTACTTCTGCACTAGGTTCAGTAAATGGAAAATATGAAGGACGTAAACGAATTTTAGACTTTCCGAAAAGTTGTTTGGTGAAGTACAATAAAGTTTGTTTTAAGTCGGCAAACGAAACATTTTTATCAATGTACAAACCTTCCACTTGATGAAAAATACAATGTGATCTAGCCGAAATATCTTCATTTCTAAAAACACGACCCGGTGATATGGTACGAATGGGAGGCTCGTTATTTTCCATGTAACGTACTTGCACGCTGGAAGTATGTGTTCTTAATAAAACATCTTCAGGGTTGGTTTGAATGAAAAAAGTATCCTGCATATCACGCGCAGGGTGATGTTCAGGCAAATTTAATGCGGTAAAATTATGCCAGTCATCTTCAATTTCTGGTCCTTCTGAAACATTGAAACCAATATTTGCAAAGATTTCAATAATTTGGTTTTTAACTATAGAAATAGGGTGGCGAGCACCAATTTCAGCAGGTTGTGCTGGTCTGGTTAAATCACCATAAATACCAACTTCATCTTGTAGATTTTCAATTTTTTGCTTTAGCTCATCAACTTTTGCTTGCGCAGTTTGTTTTAGCTGATTAATAGTTTGACCAAATTCCTTTTTTTGCTCATTAGGCACATTTTTAAATTCAGCAAAAAAGCCATTTAAAATTCCTTTTTTTCCTAAAAATTTGATTCTGAATGCTTCAACTTCTTCAATCTTTTCAGAAGTAAAGGCTTCAGCTTCTTTAATGTGTTTTTTAATCTGGTCTATCATAACATATAAATGGTTTGCAAATTTATAAAAATTTAATTCTGCAATTCATTAAATAGCTACAATTAATAGAATAGTTGTGAATTCCTTTTTACTGGATTTATTCTCAAAATAATTTGATAATAAGTCGAGAATTGCTACTGAAAATCATCTATTTACAAGTTAAAAGCTAACAAATAATAGCATCTATCTTTTTAAATATATTTCTTTTCTTGAAAATATTGAATGATGGCTTCTTTCATCAAAACGCTTTGTTCTCCAGCTCGTAGATTTGGAAGCTTTTCTAGAATTGTATAATGTGGCCAGCCCTCATCGTCTATAAAATCGAATTGGTAGTAACCAAAAGGTTCTAGTAATCTACAAATTGCAATATGCATTAAATTAATTTTTTCGTCTTTTTTGAATTTTTTCTTGGGCTTGCCTAATTCTTGAACACCAATTAAATAAATAATTGCATCTAATTCTAAGCGTTCACCATCACCAAAATCATTTGCAATTTTAGATTCTACTTGCTCCCAAAGTTCTTTTAATAATTCGTCTCTTGCCATTTTGCAAAGGTAAGTTATACCATTTTAAATTTTAATCTCGACACTAAAATAACATTCGGTATTTTCTGCTTTAAAAAATGAAGATTTCATTAAAAAAGACATCTAATTCTTAGGTATTATAAATACAAAATACTCTAGCTATGTTTATCTTTACCGCCCATGAATGAAATTGATATTGGCATAATTATTATTCTTGTTATTGGTCTAGTACGTGGACTAATGAAGGGCTTTATTTTAGAGCTTACTTCTTTACTTTCTGTTGTTTTAGGAATTGTAGGAGCCTTTTTATTTGCAGATGTTGTAGAAAGTTATGTAATTCAATATTTAGATTGGGATGCCAAATACATTCAGCTAACTGCTTTTATATTAACTTTTTTAGCCATAGTTATTCTTGTTTCGCTTATTGGCAAAGCACTAACTAAATTAGCTAATGCTATTGCTTTAGGATTGCTAAACCGGTTTCTTGGCGGTCTTTTTGGGTTGTTAAAAATGGCTTTGATTGTTTTAGTCTTGACCTTAATAATAAACACTATTAATAAGAAAACAAGCTTTATAGAACATAAATCTGTTTTTGAAAACTCGATAACTTTCAATTTTTTTAATAATTTGGTAGAAGCTTATTTACCAGATTTGGTTTCTTATGCAAAAGAAAAAGATATACTTCCAGTTGAAGAAGAGAATTAAGAAGGCTAATCTTTAACTAATTTCACAATCACACTTTCTATACTAGGTTTTGAGGCAATTTCTACTTGAGTAGCAATTTCTTTTGCTGCTGAAGCGGTGGTTTTCCCAATACAAATAATGCGTTCTCCTTTAAATTTATTGTTTTCATAGTAGCTTTTAACACCGCTTGGGCTAAAAAATAAAATAGCATCAAAGAAACGCTTAAATTCCTTTGGATTGCTTAGTGTTTCATATAAGTGATGCTCCTTAAAATTGATCTTGTTTTTTTTTAAGATTTCAGGAAGCTCCTCATTTCTTAATTTCCCACAAAATAAGTCAAACTTTAAGTCTGAATACTGATGAGAAATGACTTCAGCTAAGTGCTTTCCATAATTCTTTTTTTCAACAATTTCAGCATTGAAAGGCTTTAATTTTGAAGCTGTTTTGGCACCCACACAAAAAACATTTTCTAAATCTACTTTCCATTTTTTAAGAATAGAAATTGTTTTTTGACTGGTAATGATAGCGTTTTGAGCTTGATATTTTTTTAAATAATCTAAATTGGTTAATTCTACTGTATTTATAGCATTATAGGCTGTTAAACTAAAACCAGCTTGAAGAATTAAGTTCTTTTGAGCTTCAGTTAAGTTTTTAGTAGAAAGTACACTCGGCATTATTTTAATACTTTTTTAATTTCTTTCATGAGTTCCTTACCACCCTGATCTAAAATTTCGTCTGCACAAGTTTTTCCAAGTTGTATAGCTTCAACAGGAGTTACTATTTTTTCAATTTCAATTTTTTGTTTTCCATCAATACTAAATAAAGCGCCTTTAAAATGAATTTTCCCATTTTTAAATTGAGCTAAAGCGCCAATTGGTGCAGTACAACCTCCTTCTAGTGTTTGCAAAAATTCCCTTTCTATGTGTACACAAGTTTCAGTTTCTGCATCATTTAAATTGGCTAAAGCTTCTCTGCAATAGGTGTTATTTTCCATACAAACTACTAGCATAGCTCCTTGTGCAGGAGCCGGAATCATCCAATCTAATTGCAAATGAAGCTCTGGCTTTAAGTTGATACGCTCTAAGCCAGCAGCAGCAAAAATGGCTCCATTCCAACTGTTGTCATGCAGTTTTTGCATCCTGGTATTTACATTTCCACGTAAGTTGACTACTTTATGATTTGGATATTTATTTAGCCATTGAGCTTTACGGCGTAAACTACCTGTAGCAATGGTGGCTTGTTTTTGGGTTAAAAATCCTTCACCTTTATGGATTAATAAATCATTTACATTTGCTCTAGGCAAAACGGCAGCTTCAACCACTCCTTTTGGTAAATGTGTAGGCACATCTTTCATAGAATGTACTGCAATGTCAATTTCTCCTTTAATTAAGGCAATGTCTAAGGTTTTGGTAAAAATTCCTGTAATTCCCATTTCATATAGAGGTTCGTCTAGGTTTAAATCACCAGTAGATTTTACAGGCAGTAAAACGGTATTGTAGCCTAAATCTTCTAATTCTTTAGCCACTTTTTTGGCTTGCCAAAGTGCTAACTCGCTATCTCTTGTTCCAATTTTAATGGGTGAATTTTTCAAAACTTTGAATTATAAATTTAGATCCAAAAATAAGCTTTTGTAAGCGTAATTTGCATAATTTTGAGTATCTCTTGTAGAACAACAAAAATTGAATACCAATAAATTACTTCTCGAAATTAATTTTAAAACTGCTTTAAGTGGTGGTCCAGGTGGTCAGCATGTTAATAAAACAGAGACCAAAGTAATTTTAGAATGGAATATTTTATCTAGTGATGCTGTAAGTACAGATGAAAAAGAAATGCTTCAAAAAAAGTTGAAAAACAACATTAATAAAGATGGCGTTTTTCAAATTAATTCTGCTCAAACGCGAAGTCAGCATAAAAATAAGAAGTTAGTCATTCAGCGTTTTTTAAATATTGTAGAGACTTCATTGCAAAAGAAAAAGAAGCGAAAACCCACAAAACCATCTAAAGCTTCAAAAATAAAACGTTTAAAAAAGAAAAAAGCGAATTCTGAAAAAAAGGCAAATCGAAAAAATCCTTTACTTTAAATAAATTCATAAAAAAACTTGCTATTCATTTTATGTTTTTAATTTTGCAACTTCAATCTCAATAAGGGGTGTTTTATACCAAAATTTGGTGTGAGGCTGAGATTATACCCAATGAACCTGGGCAGGTAATGCTGCTAAGGGAAAACTAAAGGCTGCAGCTTTAGATTGTATTACTCCTGTGAACCAAAGTGGTTTTCAGGATTTTTTATTTTATAACAACCAGAATAATGGCCCCTTTTATTCGTAAACACATTTACGAATGAAAACCTTATTTAAACTGGGCTTGTTACTTTTATTTACCGTACAAGCCAATGCACAAAATTACCAAGTAAGTGGTAAAGTAACCGACAAAGATCTAGAACTACCCGATGTGAGTGTCTACGCTAAAGGGAGTAATTTAGGAACTTTAACTGATGATGATGGAAAGTATAAATTAGAATTACCAGCTGGTAAACATGTTTTAGTTTTTGCTTATGGAAATCAAAAAGAAATACGCTTAAATTTAACTCAAGACACAATTTTAAATGTAGACCTTTCTGATGCAATTGAATCTTTAGAAGAAGTAATGGTACGATCGGTTAGAGTGAATGCAGATTCGCCCATAACTCATTCTAACATTACTAAAGAAGAGATTAAAGAAAGAAACCTTGGTCAAGATATCCCGATATTATTGAATTTTTTACCATCTGTGGTTTCAACATCAGATGCAGGAAATGGTGTGGGTTATACAGGAATTCGAGTGCGTGGAAGTGATGCATCTCGTGTAAATGTAACCTTAAACGGAATACCTTACAACGACCAAGAAAGCCAAGGTACATTTTGGGTCAATCTTCCTGATTTTGCATCATCTACTGAAAATTTACAGTTGCAACGTGGAGTAGGAACTTCCACTAATGGTTCTGGCGCTTTTGGAGCCAGTTTAAACATCTTGACTGATGGTATTTCTGAAGATGCATATGGCGAAATTGGAAATTCTTTTGGGTCGTTCAATACAAGAAGACATAATGTGAAGTTTAGCACAGGTTTACTTCAAGATAAAATTGAAATTTCTGGAAGATTATCTAACATACAGTCGGACGGTTATATAGATCGAGCTTTTTCTGATTTGAAGTCATATTTTCTACAAGGAAATTATAGAGATGAAAACACCTTGATTAAAGCTTTAGTATTTGGTGGGCATAATATTACTTACCAATCTTGGTTTGGTATAGATGCACAAACCTTAAGGGAAGACAGAACCTTTAACCCAGCAGGACAATATACAGACGAAAATGGCAATACACAGTTTTATGATAATGAAATTGATGACTACAAACAAGACCATTACCAATTACATTGGAATCAAAAATTCAACAAAAATTGGTCTTCAAACTTAGGTTTAAACTATACCTATGGTCGTGGTTATTTTGAGCAATATAGAGAAGATGCAGATATGGCGTTTCATAATATTGGGCCCTTATTAATAACTAGCGAAAACGGAAGCGTATTTATAAATGAAACTGATTTAATACGTAGACGCTGGCTTGATAACGATTATTATGTGGTTAACGGAAATATAAATTATACTGATAATGCTTGGGATATTACTGCTGGCGGATTTTACAGTTATTACACTAATGATCATTTTGGTGAAGTAATCTGGGCTAGATTTGCGGGACTTTCTGAAATACGTGACGAATATTATCGTGGAAACGGAACTAAAAAAGAAGTAACGGTTTTTACTAAAGCAACCCATCGAATTAATAATCAATGGAGTGTTTATGGCGATTTGCAAGGACGTTTTATTAATTATAAAACAACTGGTCTAACATCAGATTTAGTGAATTTATTGGTAGATGAAGACTTTAATTTCTTTAACCCTAAAGCGGGTGCAACTTTTCAGGCAGACCAAAACAATCAACTTTATGTTTCTTATGGAAGAGCTCAAAGAGAGCCACGCCGAACTGATTTTGAAGAAGGCATTACAGATGCTGAAAAACTAGATGATTATGAATTGGGATGGCGCTTTGAAACTTCAAAAGTAAAGGTAAATACCAACTTGTATTATATGGACTATCAAGACCAAATGGTTTTAACAGGACAATTGGATGATGTAGGTGCACCAATTCGAGAAACATCAGGTGAAAGTTATCGATTAGGTTTAGAAATAGATGCTGAAATTAATTTTAATAAGCTATTTAGCACAAGACCAAATTTAGCTTTAAGCAGAAATAAAAATCAGGATTTTTCTGCTGAAATTGATGGAGAGCTAGTAAATTTAGGAACTACAAATATTTCTTTTTCACCAGAAATTATTGCTGGAAATATGTTGATGTTTCATCCCAACGAGCAGTTTCAAATAGGATTACTCACTAAATATGTAGGTGAACAGTATATGGGAAATATAGATTTTGAATCTTCGAAGTTAGATGCCTTTTTCACAAACGATTTAAACATTGTTTACGAACTTAAAAATGTTGGCTTTTTTAAATCGATTTTAATTAATGGATTGATAAACAATATTTTTAATGAGAAATTTGTTTCTAATGGATACTTTTTCACTTTTGACGATACCAATGAACAAGGAGAAACTCAAACCTTTGGTGGAGCAGGTTATTATCCACAAGCAGGGATAAACTTCTTACTTGGAGCAACTTTCCGATTTTAAATGCTAAATTATTGATCTTCTGTAAATTGAAGCGATTTTAAAATCGCTTCAATTTCAAAGATTTGATCTCTTTTAGAATAGGAAGGCCTAAAGACAAAACCTTCAGCTATGAGGTAACGATTTTTAGTATCATCTTTAATAACATAAGTAAAAAATGGGCCAGCCATAAACGCGCCCTTAACTTCCCAAGTTCCTTTCACTTCAAAAGCTTTTCTTCCTCTAAATTTAATTTCTTTAATGTAAGGAGCAAAAGCTTCTTCTGTAATCATATATTGTCCTTCTGATGGTCCAGGAATATGTGTTTTACCTATGGAGTCTCTAATATTGATAATATTGCAAATAACATCTCTGTCATTCTCTATTCTATGAATGGGAACTTCATAAACGGTAAGTTCCATATTTCCATTTTTAATATCTTTTCGCATCCAAACAAAGTCACTTTCTTCTTTCGCATAGCGGTAGGCTGTAGGAAATTGCATGGTCACTGCCAGGTTTTCTTTTAATGGAGAATCATCTTTTAAAGATTTTCGAATTCTCCTTAGCTGTTCAGTAACTTCTGTATTTTTATAATTCTTTATAAACTCATCTGCATGCTCCTCGATGTATGCTGCTATTTCGTTTTTTTGTTTACCATAAACGATAACACCTGTTTGCGGTTTAGCAAAAGAATCAATTAAAATACGATGTTTGGGTTTGGTATCTTGAAATTCGATTTTAAAGAAGGTCCTGTTTTTTCTAGCAAAACCTGAAAAAGCAGAAGGTGGAATTTGATTTAAATTAAATAAAGGCTCTTGTTGTGGTAAACCATCTACGTTAGCGGCAAAAACTCTTCTAATTTGTTCACCTAGTAAGCCATTCCAGTCGTCATTTTCTACTATAACATTAAGCGAATTAATATTTCCTGAAGATTCACTATTTGTTCCCCTATAGGTTGGTTTATTATCTGTACAAGCCGTGAACAAAATCAAACAAAATAAGAAAATGGATATTTTAGATTTCATGCTTTTATCTATTTTAATCTAAAATCATATCTAATATCATTCCAAACTCAAAAAACTAAAATAAATGTTTTAGATTCGGGTTAGATTTTAGCTTTTGTAAATTTTCTATGGTGACGGGTTTTATCATGTAATCTACCACATTTTCGTATTCAAATGCAGTTTCTTTGTCTTTCAAATCGATTGATGAGGTTACCATTACTACATGCACTTTTTGTTGAATGTTCTGTTTTTTTAATTCTTCTAAAAACTCCCAACCACTTACATATGGCATGTTGATGTCTAAAAAAACAACTACTTCATTGGGTTTTCCTTCTGAGTTTTTAAAATATTCCAAAGCTTGAGAAGCTTCTTCATATTTATACGGAGATTTAGAGAAACCGCTCATTTGTATCATTTTATCTTGGATAAACAACACCATCTTATCATCGTCTACTATTAAAACATCAAAATCCATAGTATTTAATTTAGAATTTAATAAATCTCCTGAATAATTTTGAATTTACCAAAATTTCAGACGGTTTCTTTTTGAGTTTGTACTAGCTTGATATCCGTAACCATATCCGTAATTATAAGCATAAGCTCCGTTGTTTTCAACACCATTAAATACAATGCCTATATTATGAAGTTTTTTGGCATCACTTATTTCTCTTATATGATCTAGCAACTGTAGGTCAGTGTAATTTGCTCTTACGGTATAAAGCGTTATATCTGCATACCTAGAAATTAATAAGGTATCGGTAACTAGAATAGTAGGAGCTGTGTCTACTATAATATATTCATATTCCTTTTTAGCTTCTTCTAAAAACTCGTTAAAACGATCACTAACCAATAATTCTGAAGGATTTGGCGGAATTTCACCAGATAAAACTACATCTAAGTTAAAATCTGGCAAAGGTTTATTGATAATCAACTCATCCAGTTGAGTAGTATCGTCGTATAAATACTTACTTAAACCAACTCTGTTTTTATCAATATTTAAAAAACTATGTATTTGTGGATTTCTTAAATCGGCTCCAATGAGTAAACATTTAGAGCGTGTAGTACTAATTGTAGCTGCTAAATTTATAGAAGTAAAAGTTTTTCCTTCGCCCTTCATGGTGGAAGTAACAAAAATAACCTTAGATTTATTTTTGTTTAATCCCATAAAATTAAGATTAGTACGCAAAATTCTGAAAGACTCGGCCAATGCATCAGTTGAATTTTTTCTGATTAAGGTTTCGTCATTTTTGTTTAATAAAGGAATTTCTCCAGCAATGGGAAGACTTGGTAAAAGTTTTTTAATTTCATCCTTATCGTTGATTTTGGTATTCAACAAAAATTTAATATATAAGAAACCAAAGGGTAAAATTAGTGATAATAAAAAGCTACCTAATAAAACTGTTCTAGACTTAGGACTCACTGGAGTTGGATTTGTATAGGCATAATCTACCACTTTAGCAATGTCTGACATTACTGCTGAAGATAATGCAGCTTCTTCTCTTTTTTGAAGTAAAAAAACATATAACCTTTCTTTTACTAATCTTTGTCTTGTTATTTCGCGAAGTCGTTTTTCCTTTTCTGGAAGACCTGATATTATTGATTGAGTTGACTGTTCTTTTGCTTCGAGTCGCTTTTTAGAAATTTCTAAGCCAGTTTGATAGGCATCTATTGTTCTAATAATATTCAACTTTAGCCTATCAAGTTGCTGATTGATTTCTTGGATAACCATAGAGCTCTCAGTTGAAGAAACTAATAGTTCTTGTCTCTTCAAGACAATATTGTTATATTTTTCAATAAATATATTTACTTCTCCACTTGCTAAACCAATATTAGCAGGTAGTAATTCATAATCATCCATTTGATTAATCCTTTCCTGGAGTGCTTTCACCAAAAGTAGTTGTGTAGCAATTTTAAAAGCTTCACTTTCAGCTGTGGTATTCTTTGTAAATAATTCTTCTGCGGCTGTTTCAACGGTTATAATATTACTTTCTTTTCTAAAGTCGACTAAATTATTTTCAACAGTATCAAGCTCTTGAAATAAAAAATCCAACCTTTCAATTGCAAACTTTTCAGTTTGTTGAGCTATTTTCCGATTATCATCTACTCCATCTTTATTGAATTGGTAGATTAAATTATCAATAATATCTTCATTTTTACGCTTATTTTCACCATTCATGCTTATTTGAAGAATCTCACTTCGATCGCCAATATTTTCTACGTTAATTTTTCCTGCTAAACTTGAAACAGCCTTATCAATTCCTGTATAACTAAATTTATACAATTTTGACTTCTCCAAGATTTCTTCAATAGAAATACTATCTTTAGTTAAAACCCTGAAGCTAAAATCTTCATAATTAACTAAATCGCCAAATTTATAAACATCATTAAACTCACTTTCTTCTTGAGATAATTCAAACTCTTCATTACTAATTGGCGTCAGTTCGAATTGTGGAGTGCTCCTATTTTCGTCTAAATTCCAAACTATTTGAAAAGGTATTTCTTCTCCCCAAATGGAGAATGTTTTAATTGTACCTTGAGAGTAAAATTGAGTTTGTAAGCCCAAGTTTTGAATAACATTTTCAGCTAACCTTCTAGATTTTAATATCTCAGCTTCATTGTCTAAATTAACTTTACTCAAGTCAATTAATGGAGATGATCCTTGAAAACCAGACATGTCTATACCGCCTTGATCTTTTAGAATTTTAATCTTTGCATTGGTTTGATACACATTAGGCGTATAACGTAAATAAATAAAAGCACCTGATACGAATATTAA
>CBFIGU010000065.1:0-14258 GCA_965662165.1 Psychroflexus sp. | reverse complement strand
AAAAACAAGTAATTAGAGGTGGGCAGTTTCTAGTAAAGGAAGCTCAACCACAAGACATCTTCACTCCAGAAGATTTTACTGAAGAGCAAAAAATGATGAGAGATTCTGTTAAGGAATTTGTTGATCGTGAAATTTGGCCTAATGAAGAAGAATTCGAGAAGAAAAACTATGCGCTTACCGAAGAAGTTATGCGTAAAGCTGGGGAACTTGGATTTTTGGGGGTAGCCGTTCCTGAAGAATATGAAGGACTAGGAATGGACTTTGTATCTACCATGTTGGTATGCGATTATATTTCTGGTGCTACAGGATCAGTGGCAACCGCATTTGGCGCTCATACAGGAATTGGAACTTTACCAATTACACTTTATGGTACAGAAGAACAAAAAAAGAAATATATTCCTAAGCTTGCCACTGGAGAATGGTTTGGAGCTTACTGTCTAACCGAGCCCGGTGCTGGATCAGATGCAAACTCTGGAAAGACTAAAGCAGTGCTTTCTGAAGATGGAAAACATTACAGCATTACAGGTCAGAAAATGTGGATATCTAATGCAGGATTTTGTGATTTATTCATCGTTTTTGCCCGAATTGAAGATGATAAATACATCACTGGATTTATTGTTGAAAAAGATTTAGAAAACGGTATTTCATTAGGAGATGAAGAGAAAAAATTAGGTATTCACTCCTCTTCTACTCGTCAAGTATTTTTTAATGAAACTAAAGTTCCTGTAGAAAATATGCTTGGTGAGCGTGGTGGCGGTTTCAAAATAGCGATGAATGCACTTAACGTAGGCAGAATTAAATTAGCTGCCGCATGTTTAGATGCACAACGAAGAGTAATCGATACGGCCGTAAAATATGCTAATGACCGTGTTCAGTTTAAAACTTCTATTTCTAGTTTTGGTGCTATTCGTGAAAAATTAGCACAAATGGCAACTAGAGCTTTTGTAGATGAATCTGCTTCATACCGTGCTGCTAAAGACATTGAAGACCGAATTAATGCAAGAAAAGAAAGCGGTTCTTCTCACCAAGAAGCAGAGCTGAAAGGTGTTGAAGAATATGCTATTGAATGTTCTATTTTAAAAGTAATTGTTTCAGAACATTGCCAAGCATGTACAGATGAAGGAATTCAAATTTTTGGTGGAATGGGATTCTCTGCAGACACTCCAATGGAATCTGCTTGGCGAGATGCTCGTATTTCAAGAATTTATGAAGGAACTAATGAAATAAATAGAATGCTTTCTGTTGGTATGATGATTAAAAAAGCCATGAAAGGTCATGTAGATTTATTAGGTCCTGCCAATGAAGTAAAAGAAGAGTTAACAGGAATTCCATCCTTTGATACTCCAGATTACTCTGCACCACTTTCTGAAGAAACGGCCATGATTAAAAAGTTGAAAAAAGCATTTTTGATGGTAGCTGGTGGTGCTATGCAGAAATATGGTGAAGAAATTGAAAATCATCAAGAGTTGTTAATGGCATCTGCTGATATTTTAATGGAAATTTATATGGCTGAATCTGCTATTTTAAGAGCTAGAAAAAATGCAGATCGTTTAAGCGAAGATGAAAATAAATATCAAATTGCCATGGCGCAGTTGTATTTATACTATGCAGTAGAAAAAGTAAACGAAAAAGCCAAAAAAGGAATTATTTCTTTTGCTGAAGGTGATGAGCAAAAAATGATGTTAATGGGATTAAAACGTTACACTAAGTATGACAATTATCCAAACATTATTGCATTGCAAGAACTAGTTGCTAAAAAAGTGGTAGACGAAAATACGTATCCATTTTAAGCTATTGTAAATTACTAAATTAAAAGCTGTCTGTTTAGGCAGCTTTTTTTGTTTCTTAAAAACACTCTAAAAGAGATTCACAACCATAAAAAATACTTAGGTTTATGCCTAAATTGTATTTAAATGAATCAAAAATATGCTATTGTAGAGACCGATGAATTTCCTATGGTAACTGTCAGGTTTACGGGAAATGCCGCTAACCAAGAAAATTTTTCAACTTACCTTAAAGAATTGAAAGAAATTTATGATCAAAAAAAAGAAGTGGCTATTTTATTTGATGCTTCATTAGCCGTTTTTCCAGGGATAACTTATCAGAAACAACAAGCATTATGGCTAAAGGAAAATGAAGACTTAATGAAAGAATACTGTTTAGGAACTGCTTATGTAATTCCAAATTTAATAATTCGTAATGTGTTAAAAGCTATCTTTAAGTTTCAAAAGCAACCTATACCCTACTATGTAAGTAGTGAAATTTCTGAAGCAGAAGACTGGATCAACTCAAAAATTGGTGTTTCTTAAATTCAATTCAACTAAATTATTTAACCAATATGATAAAGGAAAAAATTAATTTTCAAAACCAACACGATGAAGAATTAAAATCGATTTTATATTTACCTTCTACAAGAAAACCACATTCGTATGCAATTTTTGCACATTGTTTCACCTGTAATAAAAATTACAAAAACATTAAATACATAAGTCAATCCTTAACTGATCAAGGTTTTGGTGTATTTAGTTTCGATTTTACAGGATTGGGAGATAGTGAAGGTGAATTTTCTAATACGAGTTTTAGTCATAATATTCAGGATTTAATAGCCGCTGCAAATTACCTTAAAGAAAAAAGAAGTGCTCCATGTTTACTAGTAGGCCATTCTCTTGGTGGAACAGCTAGTATTTATGCATCGCTTCAAATTCCATCGTGCAAAGCAGTAGTTTGCATTGGTAGTCCTTATGAACCCGAACACGTAAAACATTTGCTGAAAGAAAATTTAGATGACATTAAAAACAGCGGAGAAGCCAAAGTAAATATTGGTGGAAGAGATTTTAAAATTAAAAAATCATTTATTAAAGACATTGAGCAACAAAGTGAAGAAAATGCCATAAATAAAATAGATGCATCCTTATTAATTTTACATTCTCCACAAGATAAAATTGTAGGAATTTCTAATGCAGAAAAATTATATAAAGCGGCTAAACATCCCAAAAGCTTTGTTAGTTTAGATGGAGCCGATCATTTGCTTACTAATGAAGAAGACTCCAAATATGTTGGCGATGTGATTGCGAGTTGGTCTAGCCGTTATTTAGAGCTGCCCAAGGAAGAAGAAAAATTAAATGCTGATGCCCAAACTATAGCTCATCTAGAGAAGGAAGATGATTTTACCACAGAAATTAAAACCGGTAGACATTACCTAAAAGCAGACGAACCTTTAGATTTTGGTGGAAAAGATTTAGGTCCCGCTCCCTACGATTTTGTTTCTTCTGGTCTGGCCGCTTGTACAGCAATGACCATTCAAATGTATGCAAAGCGAAAAAAATGGGATTTAGATGCTGTAGAAGTTCATGTTCAACATCAAAAAGAAGAATTACAAGGGACTGAAAAATCTGATCGGAAGAATAAAATAGATGTTTTTACTAGAGCATTAAAATTCAATGGTAATTTAGATGAGAGCCAAAGAGATAAACTAAAAGATATAGCTAACAAATGCCCTGTTCATAAAACACTAACAAGCGATGTTAAAGTAAACACGAAGCTTCAATAAATTGTTAAGCTTTTAAGATATTCAACATTATTGTAATGCATAATTGTAAATTTGTTAAAAATTAAAACACATGAAAAAACTAAACCCATTTTTATTAGCAATAGTACTAGTCTTTACTATAGCTTGTGAAGACAGTAAGAAGGAAGCTGACAAAGCAGAAGAAAGTGAAGAAACCACTACAAATGTAGAAGAAAAAAGTCAAGTAAAATTTTATGAGCTAGAAGGCTCACCAGATTTTCCAGATGCTAAATTAACCATGTTAGCACCAACATCTCCAATGGTAGAAGAAGGAGAAGTTGAATTCGCATTTCAAGTTGAAAATTATAATTTGAAAGATCAAACTTCTAATGCAGGAGAAAATGGTCTGGCCAATTCTGGCAAAGGACAACACGTTCATTTTATTTTGAATAACGGTCCATACTCAGCACATTATGATGAAGCTTTTATGAAAGATCTTCCACAAGGCGAACATTTAGTATTGGCATTTTTATCACGCTCTTACCATGAGTCTGTAAAAAATGAAAATTCTTACACATTAGCAAAATTAAGTGTTGGAGAACCAACAGAAGATCAGAAGCTAGATGTAGATTTTGAAGCTCCACACTTGTTTTATAGTAGACCAAAAGGTACTTACAAAGGAAAAGAGCAAACAGACAAAGTAATGCTAGACTTTTTCTTGCTCAATGCAGAATTAGCAAAAGATGGACACAAAGTAAAAGTAACCATCAATGGAAATGATGAATTTATGGTTGATAAGTGGGCTCCTTATGTGATGGAAGGTTTGCCAATGGGCGAAAACACAATTGCTTTAGAGCTTGTAGATGCCGAAGGAAATTATGTAGAAGGTCCATTTAATAAAGTGGAACGTACCTTTACGTTAGCTGAAGCAGATCAAGAAGAAATGTAAAATTTCTTACATATAAATTACTTAAGCTACTTCTTTTTAGAAGTAGCTTTTTTTATCAATAAGTTTAATTTATATTTAATTTTTAATTGCAAATATGAACCCATCAGCTAACGGTTGGATTAATAAATTACTACTTCAATCCAATCAATTTTTTGATACCGCTAAAAATTGGAATGAACACGAGTTTTATGCTCAGCTACAAAAAACTGGTTTTACCTATGGTACAAATATCAGCTGTATTCATCTAAATTTAGAAACCGATTTAAAGTATACACAAGAAGAATTTGCAAAGTTAAATCTCATTTATGCGCTTATACTTGTGTATAAAACTAAACATCAAGATGATGCTGTAATAGAGCGTATTGTTAAGTTTTATCAGGAAATTTCATCTAATACAAAGTCTATTTTTAGTATTGCTTTTACAACCAAAACCAAAGATAGACAGTTAGAAGACATTATTCACGATCGCATTCAACCAAGGGGAAGTTTAATTCAAAAAAACTTCAATAAATTGCTCACTAATGCAATGCTTTTTGCCGATGTAATTTGTTTTCAAATTTGGCTAGAAGAGCCCGAAAAATTGAAGAAACGAGCTGTAGAACTTGAAGGTGCTTTAATTAACCTAGTGTATTTAGCAATTCAAGAAAAAACAGCCTTGGGAAAATATGAAGAACTCATCATGAAGCTTCTTCAATCTTCATTGCGTTATGAAAAACAAAATCAAAATGAGATGCTTGCCTTCGAAGATTTAAATTTTGATCTTTTCAAGTCCTACGCTATCAAAAAATATGCTATCGATTTAATTTCGATGGCTATTTATAGTGACGAATTAATTGAAGTTGCTGAGTCTGAATTTGTTTTTCAATTTGCATCAAAAATTAAAGTTCATCCTAATGAAGTAAAATCTTCTATTGCCGAATTACAAACTTTCGTACATCAATATAAATCTGAAATTGCCTACTTTAATGCTAAAAATCCGCTGCAAAATTTTTACAGCAGAACACAGCGAAACACACAGGTTTTATTAAGAAGGAACAAAAAAAGGTTAATTCAAGAAATCATGGAAAGCAAAGAACTCTTTGTTTTGCTGAAAACATCTACAGTTCGAGATTTAACTTTAGAAGAAAAACAAAAAGTAAAAGACCAACTTTTCGATATCTTTAAAAGCATTCCGTCTTTAGCTATTTTTGCATTGCCTGGTGGCGGAATTTTATTACCTATTATTATTCGTTTTATTCCCAAATTGCTACCTTCATCTTTCAATGAAAATATTGGGAATAAATAATAAGCTTACAATATAAAATTTAGGAATTTAAGCCGCTTATTCTAATTCTAATTTTACAACTTTTCCTTCCTTCATTACCAAAACAGGCTTCATAAATGCTTCCAGATTATCTGAATCTAAATCACCTTCTATAGCCACTAAATCTGCTATAAAGTTTTCAGAGATCACACCAACTTCATCATCTATTTTTAAAAGTTTTGCATTGGTAATCGTAGCTGATTGTAGCACTTCCATGAGTGGCATACCAGCTTCTACCATAAATTGAAATTCCTTGGCGTTATCTCCATGGTAAAATACGCCCGCATCGGTACCAAAAGCAATGGGTACACCTTTAGCATAAGCTCTCCCAAATGTTGACTGAATTTTTGGTCCGATTTCTAAAGCTTTTGGCCTTACAATTTCAGGATAATATCCATCTACTTTACCCATTTCTGAAACAAACTTTCCTGCGCTAATGGTGGGAACATAATAAGCATCATATTCTTTCATCATCTCCATAGTTTCATCACTCATTTTTGTACCATGTTCTATGGTTTTCACACCACCCATAATGGCTCGCTGCATGCCTTCATCGCCATGAGCGTGTGCTGCAACATGGAATCCATAGTCGGCTGCGGTTTCACAAATCGCTTTAATTTCTTCTAAAGTAAACTGCGGATTATCTCCACTTTTTGCTTCACTTAAAACACCACCTGTTGCTGTAATTTTAATTAAATCAGCTCCATTTTTATAACGTTGTCTTACCGCTTTTTTGGCATCGTCTGTTCCATTAACTACACCTTCTTTTGGTCCCGGATCTGCAATATATCTTCGGCTACTACCGTTGGTAGGATCAGCATGACCACCGGTTGAAGCTAGCGATTTACCGGCTGTAAAAATACGTGGACCAATAACATCTCCCCTATTTATAGCATCTCTTAAATTGATATTTACACCTGTTCCGCCCAAATCGCGTACGGTGGTAAAACCTGCAAGTAAAGTTCTTTTAGCAAAAACAGTAGATTTATAAGCTACATCTGCTTCTTCATCTTGGTACTTTTCTAAATACTTTTTAGGATTGGTTTCGCTTTCTAAATGCACATGCATATCTATCCAGCCTGGCATTAAGGTATGATTTTTTAAATCGATGTATTCATCAAAATCAGCTTTATCAACAAAGCCTTTTTCAATGGAAACTATTTTATCACCTTCAATAATAATGCTCGATTTGCCTTCAATTTTTCCTTTTTCTACGTCTACGTAATTTTTTACATGTATCAAAGTTTGTTGAGCCAAACAAAAATTGGTCAGCAATAAGGCAAGAATAAAAATGCTTTTTTTCATAGGATTAAATTTAGTCTACCACTTTCAAAATTTCAGCAGTAATGTATTCAATTTGGTCGTCTTCTAATTCAGTATGCATCGGTAAAGCAATTACTTCTTTCACTAATTGATTGGTTACCACAAAATCAGCTTCATTGTAACGCTCGTCTGCATAAGCTTTTTGTAAATGTAAAGGAATTGGGTAGTAAATTCCGTGTGGAATCCCTTTTTCTTGAAAATGTTTCACCAATTCATCGCGTTTACCATTGGTAATTCGTAAAGTATACTGATGAAAAACATGACAATCACAAGTATCACAAATACTGCATTTTACATCGCATTTTTTATGTGTAAATGTGGTTGGTGTAATGATGTTTTCTGAAACAGATAAAGCTTCTGAGTATTTTCTAGCTGCATTTTGTCTCGCTGCATTATATTCATCAAGTTTAGGCAATTTAGCTCGTAATACGGCAGCTTGAATACTATCTAAACGAGAATTTACACCCACTACATCGTGATGATAACGCTCGTACATTCCATGATTTACAATACCGCGAATAGTATGCGCTAAATCATCATTATTGGTGAAAATAGCGCCACCGTCTCCATAGCAACCTAAATTCTTCGATGGAAAAAAAGATGTTGCACCAACATCTCCTATGGTTCCTGCTTTTTGTGTTTTACCATTTTTAAAAGTATAATCTGCGCCTATGGCTTGTGCATTATCTTCAATTACAAATAAATTATGCTTTTCAGCTAAATTCATCACAGCATCCATATTAGCAACGTGACCAAACAAATGTACAGGTACAATTGCTTTGGTTTTAGGAGTTATGGCTTTTTCTACAGCATCTACATCAATATTATAGGTTTTTGGATCTACATCTACCAAAACTGGAGTAAGATTTAACAACGCAATCACTTCAACCGTAGCTGCAAAAGTAAAATCGGCAGTAATTACCTCATCACCGGGTTGTAAGCCTAGTCCCATCATGGCAATTTGCAAAGCATCGGTACCATTAGCACAAGGAATTACATGCTTCACTCCTAAATATTCTTCTAAATCTTTTTGAAAACCATGAACTTCAGGACCATTTATATATGCTGTAGAGTTCACCACATCCATAATTGATTGGTCAACTTGTTCTTTTATTTTCTCGTATTGACCTTTAAGGTCTACCATTTGTAAATTCTTCATATCAGTAGCAATAATTATAGTAAATATCTAATTTAAACAAAGCTAACAAATAAGCGCACTAAGGTCAATTCATTTTGTATTAAAAACTTATTTTAGTCAAAAAAATAGCAGTTTGAAAAGTATTTACTCATTTTTTATACAAATATTTGAATGGCTTCTTCCTTTTACAAAGTGGATAAGCAGTAAACAGCATAAGTTTGTTGAAGGCCGAAAGAGGGTTTGGAAAAAGATCTATTCTTTTGAAGCTAATGAAGTTATTTGGTTTCATACTGCTTCGTTAGGCGAATATGAGCAGGCCGTCCCGGTAATGAAGCGCTTTAAAGAGCAATATCCCCAAATCAAAATCGTAGTTACTTTTTTCTCTCCATCTGGATATGAAGTTAAAAAGAATGATTCTTTGCCCCATTTAGTGCTTTACCTTCCGTTAGATACCAAAGCTAATGCATCCCGTTTTATAGATGCATTACCCATAAAGCTTGCCATTTTTGTAAAATATGAAATTTGGCCTAATTATTTAGAAAGCTTAGCTCAAGCAAATATCCCAAGTCTTTTAATTGCTGCTTTGTTTAGACCAGATCAGATTTATTTTAAGCCGCAGGGTCAATTTTTGAAAAAAGCATTGCATCAATTTAAGCATATTTTAGTTCAAAATAACTCTTCTTTACAATTGCTAAAAAACGAAGGCTTCAAGCAAGTGAGTATATCTGGAGATACGCGCTATGACCGAGTGATACAACAATTAAAAATGAATAATCAACTCGATTTTATGGATGATTTTAAAAAAGGCGAAATTTGTTTTGTTATCGGAAGTTCTTGGCCAGAAGATGAAGCTGTTTTTATTGACTTTGTAAACACCTCAAAAAATGTAAAGTTTGTAATTGCTCCACATGAAATTAAATCCCAAAAGACAAAAAGCTTAGTCAATCAAATTCGTAAAAATGTAGTTTTACACAGTGAACTGAAAAATAACGATTTAACTGAAGCTGAAGTTATAGTCATCGATTGCATTGGTTTACTGTCTAAAATATATGCTTACGCAGATATCGCTTATGTTGGCGGTGGCATGGGTAATTCTGGCTTACACAATATTTTAGAGCCAGCCACTTTTGGAATTCCGATTATTATAGGTAAAAACTTTCAAAAATTTCCTGAAGCCAAAGAACTCAGAACCTACGCAGGACTTTTTAATGTAGAAAATGCTCAGGAGTTTTCAGAAATAGCCAGTAAATTAGTAGATGAAGATGAGTTTAGAGCACAAACAGGAATCATAGCAGGGCAATTTGTAGACCATCGTGCAGGAGCAACTCAAAAAATAATGGAAAAAGCGGAACTATATTTAGCTTAACATATCTAGTGGCAAAATACTAAGAATTAGACACTCACCGCCTTATTTAAATACCTTCTAAATTTGAGCATAGCTTCATAGGTTTCAACAATTATTTCATCAAATTTATCGCTGGTTACTTGCTTTTGGGTAATGGGTCGATGCGCTGCAAAGCTTTTATGACGAAGCAGTTCAATGTGTTTATGATCTTGTGAAAATCCCTTTGGCGATGTTTTTAGTTTTTCATCTTCCATAAGACCGCCAAACAATTTTTGAAATTTCGGCTCTTCAATTATTTCCTGTAAAACTTCGCCATTGTAATCAATAGCCTCCCGAATACTTTTTAGCAATTCTGATTTGGGCCTATAAAACCCACCAGCCAAAAAGCATTCATTTACACCAAGATGAATATAAAAATCACTGGTTTTAGGTCGCTTATCTAAGCCAGCGCCAAAATGGTCTTTGTAAGTCGGTTTGTTTGGGTGATATAATAAATTATTATTGATGCGATTGATGGCTTTTTTACCCGTGGTGGGATAATAACCATCGTCTATTTCAGCGAGTTTCATATCCATGGCGTTCAACCATTCGATGTAAGCATCACGAACTTTTTCGTATTGATTTCGATGCTCGTCCATCCATTCTTTAGAATTGTTTTTGGTGAGTTGTTCTAAAAAAGAGAAAAGTGCATTAAAATCCATTTGTTTAGATTAAGAAGATTGTTTAAACGAAGCTAGTTGTTCTTTTAAATCTTCCATAGAAGCTTCTAACTTTTTTAACACTGTGTTTTCTGAATTTTCATTCAACGTAAAAGTCAGTTTGCTTTTAACTTCCCATAACTCCTGAATTGTAGAGATTTCTACTTCGTAAGGCGGATAAGTTTCATTACTAGACAATAATATTACCGTATTAGGATTTTGAGTTTTATGCAGCTTTTTCACCAAAACAGAATCTTGCAACACAAACACATAAATTTTATGTTGCTTTGCTTCGGCTAGATTTTCTACTGCTTTAGCCAACACCCAATCTTCTGGTCGCAAATCAGGCAACATAGAATCGCCTTCTACCTGAAAACCCCGATACGTGGCATTTCTGAATTGCGGCAAAGGCAAATCGAAAGCAGGTAATTGTTGATAATATTCGTTATTATCTAGATTTTGTGGATAACCGGCAGCCGCTTTCTGATTTACCAATAATAGATTTTCTTGGTCACTTTTGTCTACGGTTACCACTTTTGGCATCATACTTTGGTTTTGCAGACTAATTTCTTTCTGAAAACTCTGCCCGTATAACCAAAGCGGATTGATTTGATATTCTTTTAAAAGCTGAGCAACTACGCTACCTAACAAACGTGTTTTACCCCGTTCGATATCCGCAGTAGAATTTTTGATGCCTAAGACTTCAGCAAATTCAGCCTGGGTTAGGTTTTGTTCTTCTCGTATTTGTTTAAAGCGTTTTACTTCTAAAGGTAAGTCGGATTTCATAGTCAAAGTTTTACCTATCAAATATAGCCTATTTTGGAATATATCCAAAATACTTGTCTATTTTCCCTGTTTCAGAATATTAAAACTTGAGATTACAATTCTATTAGATAAGGTAAAAGCAAAATTACTTTATTCGCTTGTATTACTTTTATAATATGAAATCTCTCGAATACTAATGGCACTAGGTGTACCGTTTTTAAATTCAACTTGCTTAATCCAATCATTTTGTTTGTTATACTCGTAGGAATAATTAGAAACCTCTTCAAGTATAGTTAGCTCATCTACATCTTTATTTACGATTAATTCAACCAAATTACCTGCATAATCGTGTTTACGTATTCGTTTTAATCTACCTTGTTCGTAATAGCTTATTTCACCTGCAATACCTTTCACATCATCATTTACATTATATTTTGTAAGGTAATTTTTACCATCGTTAGTAGATTGTGATTCTTCAATTAATTCTCTACCATCATACTTGTAAGTAGTGGTGGCTTTTATTTCGCCATCTTCATTGAAATACAATTTCTCTAATTTTTTACCATCTTCAGTATAATTAAATGTGGTTTTTGATGTAAGATCATTGTAAACATTATAGTTTCCTATTTCTACGAGCTTACCACTTTCATCATAATTATACTTTTGCCGCGATACAACATAATTCATATAAGAATAAGATGATTCAATTTTAGAACCATTTTCATTAAATTTATCTGTAAACTTTGCAACTTTATCTCCTATTTCTAGGTTACCTTGACGATCTTCCGCCTGGTACTTTGTTGTAATTACAGTTTTTACATTTCCATTAAATGTTTCTTCATGCCAAGCATCCACTTTTGTAGAACTAGAACAACTCATCATGAATGAAACCATTATGAACAAAAAAACTAGAGATGATGTTATTTTCATTTTTGATAATTTTAACAAACTTAGCAAATATTGATTAACAACACAAATTGTTGAAATACTTCAAATTACACAAACTTAAATGAACAATAAAATAGTTTAGGCTTTAAAATCGATTAAGAAGATTAATTCTTATTATAATTCTATACAAATCGTAGTCGTTTCATTTGTTAAAAAAAAGATTCATGAAGTTGGCTAATATAAAATTACATTTCTAAATTGTAGTAAATAAAAGCAAAAGATTCGTTGTAGAGTTGCTCTAGCTTCTCCCCCTGAAAATGATGACCTACATTTTTAAAAACACGTAAATAAGCTTCATTTTTATATTCTTGTAAGCCATGTACAAATTTATAAGAATTAAAGGGCGAAACCCGATCATCTTTATCACCAGTAATAAATAAAAGATCTAATTCATTATTGGGAAGTTTCTTTAAATGGTGCAATGGTGAATAGGTGGCTAAATACTTTTTGATGGATCTATTTTTAGGGTGACCAAATTCATTATACCATTTTGGCTGATTGTATTTGTGGAAATTCAGCATATCAGACAAGCCAAACATATTTACAGCTACATCAAATTTTTCACTGTAATTAATAATGGCATCATTTACAATTAAACCTCCATTAGAAAAACCATAGATTGCAATTTGCTGTGGATTGGAAATTTCTTCTTGCGAAATAAAATCCAAGCATTTTTCAAAATCTGTGAAGCTATTTTTCTTATTCTCTAAAATAGCCGATTGGTGCCATTCTATACCATTTTCCCCACCACCACGAACGCCAGCAATAGCATATATCCCACCATTTTTCACAAATGTATTGATATGAGATGAATAAGCTGGCATTACACTTGAATTGAAACCACCGTAAACTTCCACAAGTAATGGAGCGTTAGCCTTAGCTAAACTATCTTTATAATAAAATATAATAGGAATACTGTCTGTTTCATTTTGAATCCATTTTTGTTCGATTTTAAACTTAGATAACTCTGGTTTTAGGCTTGCTGAAGTTTCTTCAAGTTTATGGTCTGTTTTTAATTCGTAACTGACTTGAGGCAAGTTAAAAGTTGTGTAATCTATTGCAATGGAATTTTCAGTATGCTCATAGAAATTAATACTTGCTAATTCGTTTTCAAAAATAGCTTTACAAAGCTTACTTTGAATATTCAGGCTAAACAGGTTGTTCCTACCTTTTTCAATAAAACTGAAGTAAATAAAATCATGTTGAAGAATTGCTTTCTCTAGACTCATCTTTTTTTTCATTTTAAAAACTTCATTCACTTTATCATTCTTCAAATCGTAACTATAAAAGCTTGTATACTCATTTTGATTATCATAGAAATATAAAGTAGTGTTTTTAGCTCCAATAAAAACTACTTTATTATCAAAATCTATGGTTTGGGGTTCTTCAATTTCAATTTGATCTTGATAAACAAAATATTTGTTTTCTAGTTTCGTAATCAGACTTTTAGCATTGATAACTTGTAAAGAATATTTACTTTCTAAATCTAAAACATCAGTAGTTTTACGTTTAAAATTGAACTTTTGTAGTTGGGTACTTCCATCCTTAGCAGACTCAAAAAAATATAAGTGCTGAGCAGTTGCTTGGGGTTTAGGATAGTTATAAGCCACAAATTCAGCTATCTTATTTTTATTTTTCACATCCCATACCTGAAGCTTTACTTCGTCGTTTAAAAAGCGAGAACCTTTTACAATAAGATAGTTACTAAAATTGGTTTGTATTAATTTTGGTTTAAATTGAAGACTGTCTGAAATTAAAAACAAAGTGGGTTGACCTATTTCTTCATCATGTTGATAAAAAATACAGTCTTGAGTTTCATAAAAATAATGATTTCCTATATGTGTTTTATTTTTGAGTATTAAGGAATCAGTCTTTACTTCATCTTTCTTCATTTTGAAAAAAGGAGATGTGTCTTCATAATTTAATTTATATTTATAGTAATTTTCATCTTGTTTTTGAAGCCATTCCGTTAGTTGCTCCTCTTCATTTTCCATCCACATATACCGATCGTCGCTTGAGAATTTAAGCTACAGGAAAATAAAAATATAAAACTAAGGATGGGTAGTTTTTTCATAAGGGTATAACATCTATTTTGAAGAAATAAATATAGTAATAACAGTAATGGTGATTGATTAAAAACCAAAAATAAGGAGCAATTTTTAGTTGTAAGCAACAAAAAACAAGGAAAGAACGTGAAAATTAAATCTACTTACCAAGCATAAATATTATTTTAAATATGAAAAAGAGATGGATAATGGTATATTTGAAATTGATATAATTA
>CBFIGU010000064.1:0-14378 GCA_965662165.1 Psychroflexus sp. | reverse complement strand
CATATTAACACATTGGTTCATTAGCAAATAGGTAGATTACCGTATTATTTTTTATGTATTTTTGCAAAAAAAAAGACTTTGGCAAAAATAGGTAACATAGATGTAGGAGAATTCCCTTTACTACTAGCACCAATGGAAGATGTGAGTGATCCGCCTTTTAGAGCTTTGTGTAAAGAACAGGGTGCTGATGTGGTATATACTGAATTTATTTCGTCTGAAGGTTTAATTAGAGACGCAGCAAAAAGTGTCATAAAGCTAGATATTTACGAAAAAGAGCGACCAGTTGGAATACAAATCTTTGGCGCTAACTTAGATTCGATGTTACGTTCTGTAGAAATTGTAGAGAAAACTAAACCCGATATCATCGATATTAATTTTGGTTGTCCGGTCAAAAAAGTAGTTTCAAAAGGAGCGGGAGCTGGAATTTTAAAAGATATAGATCTCATGGTTTCTTTAACTGAAGCAATGGTTAAACATACCAACTTACCGATTACCGTTAAAACGCGCTTAGGTTGGGATCACGATTCTATTAAAGTTGTGGAAGTAGCAGAAAGATTACAAGATGTAGGCTGCAAAGCCATATCTATTCATGGGCGTACACGTGCGCAAATGTATAAAGGTGATGCCGATTGGAAACCCATCGCTGAAGTAAAAAACAACCCAAGAATGCATATTCCAGTTTTTGGAAACGGAGATGTGAACAC
Organism: Psychroflexus sp.; assembly: GCA_965662165.1. Classification (GTDB taxonomy): domain Bacteria; phylum Bacteroidota; class Bacteroidia; order Flavobacteriales; family Flavobacteriaceae; genus Psychroflexus. The sequence goes on along the minus strand of CBFIGU010000064.1, from coordinate 13,674 downwards.
ACCAGAACGAGCTGTAGAAATGCGAGATCAATATGGTTTAGACGGTGCAATGATTGGTCGTGCTAGTATTGGTTATCCTTGGTTTTTTAAAGAAGTGAAGCATTTTTTTAAAACAGGTGAACATTTAGCTCCACCAACTATGCAAGAACGTATAGATGTGGCAAGAAGACATTTGCAAATGGCGATTGACTGGAAAGGTGAAAAATTAGGTGTTTTCGAAACCCGAAGACATTATACTAATTACTTTAAAGGTATTCCTGATTTTAAACCCTACAGAACTAAAATGGTTACTTGCGACGACCCGGCAGATGTATTTGCAACCTTTGATGAAGTAGAACAAACATTTGGGGATTATCAATTTCAAAATGTTGTTTAAGAATATTAAGCTTATTGTTAAACAATGCAAAAATTGATTTTAAGACTTAACAGAACACGTATATTTGAAATAATAGTAAAATTATTTTTTTAAGTCATACTTTTACAGATATTTGCAGCGACTAACTAAATACAAAACCATGAAAGGTCCTTTATTTTATTCTAAAATTCTTTTATTTGGCGAATACGGAATTATTAAAGATTCTAAAGGTTTATCAATTCCTTATAATTTCTATAATGGAGCGCTTAAAATTGAAGAGAATTTAACTGGAAAAGCTAAAAAATCCAATGCTGAACTTTCCAAATTTGTTTCGCATTTAGAAAATCTCCAAAAAGAACAACCTACTTTAGTGCAATTTGATATTGATGCTTTACGTACAGACGTTAATAACGGAATGTATTTTGACAGTAGTATTCCGCAAGGTTATGGCGTTGGTAGTAGTGGAGCTTTAGTAGCAGCTATATATGATAAATATGCATTAGATAAAATCACGGTTTTAGAAAATCTCGAAAAAAAGAAGCTAACCACTTTAAAAGAGATTTTTGCTGCAATGGAATCTTTCTTTCATGGAAAATCTTCAGGTTTAGACCCATTAAACTCGTATTTGAGTTTGCCAATTCTCATAAAATCTAAAGAAAATATTGAGCCTGCTGGTATACCTTCACAGACACAAGGTGGAAAAGGCGCTGTTTTCCTACTAGATAGTGGTATTGTTGGAGAAACAGCTCCGATGGTAAATATTTTTATGGAAAACATGAAGCAAGAAAGTTTCAAAAAAGTAATGAAAGATAAATTTATTACCAAAACGAATGCTTGCGTAGATAATTTCTTATCTGGAGATTTTAAATCTTTATTTGGCAATGTAAAAGAGCTTTCTAATGTAGTTTTAGAAAACTTCAAACCAATGATACCGCAACAATTTCATCAATTATGGAAACAAGGAATTGATAGTAATGCTTATTACTTGAAGCTTTGTGGCTCTGGTGGCGGTGGTTATATTTTAGGTTTTACTGAAGATTTAGAAAAAGCAAAAAAAGCTTTAAACGACTACAAATTAGAAGTAGTTTACACTTTCTAATACAGTTTTTTTATGTCCCCAAAAAAGCCAAATTTGTTACTCAAATTGTTGAGTCTTTTTTCGGTAGTTCGGGGATATAATATTCTTGTAATTATCATTGCTCAATACTTAGCTTCAGTATTTATAATTGCACCCAATAACTTGCATGCAAAACAAATTGTTTTCGATATGAATCTTTTTCTTATCGTTTTAGCTTCTGCATTAGTAATTGCCTCGGGTTATATAATTAATAATTTTTACGACTCTGCTAAAGATTTAATCAATAGACCACGTAAAACTTACCTTGAAAATATGGTAAGTCAGCAAACCAAGTTATCCCTATATTTCATACTTAATTTTGTTAGTATTTTTATTGCTAGCTATATTTCTTTTCAGTCGGTTGTGTTTTTTACAGCTTACATTTTTGCTATTTGGCTGTATTCACATCAGTTGAAAAGAAACGTATTTATAGGCAATATCACGGCTTCAATATTAGCAGTAACTCCTTTTTTTGCAGTTTTCATTTATTATAAAAATTTCGATTTAGTCATCTTTGTTCATGCAACTTTTCTTTTTCTACTAATTAGTCTTCGAGAATTGACTAAAGATTTAGAAAATGTAAAAGGAGACTTCACTCAAAACTATCAAACTATTCCAGTAAAATTCGGCAGTAAATTGGCAAAACAAACCGCAAGCCTTTTAGTATTATGTTCAGCAGTTCCGGTTTCCATTTTACTCGTCAAGTTCGATATGGGATACATGAATTATTATTTTATACTTAGTTCTGTTTTGTTGCTTATTTATTTAATTTTACTTTGGAAATCTACATCTAAACACCAATACGTTTGGTTACACAACTTACTCAAGTTTAATATTGTTTTGGGGGTGTTTTGCATTTTATTAATTGATGTAGATTTGGTAATTAAGCGGTTTATATTGATTTAAAAAACAGAGATTTAGTTTTATTTAATCATCGACTCTTATTCTATTTAATTCTGTACTTTTGCATTTTTAAAATTAGATTCATGCGCAAATGCGTTTTTGCTGTTGTATTTTTAATACATGCCTTTGTTTTTTCACAGGAAGAAGTAAAAAAAGATAATATAGATTTCGGATTTCGGTTTGGTTTGTCAATTTCAGATTTAATTACAGAAACCAATTCAATCCAGCCTAGGGCAAGTTTCCACACGGGTTTACACCTACTTTATAAAACAGATTCTTTTTGGTCTTTTCAAGCAGAATTACTTTATTTAAGGAAGGGGCAGTCAGAAAGAAGTACTGATTTGGTTAGTAATAATCGAATAGAAAATAAAACAAAATTAGATTATATTGAATTTCCTCTATTAGCAAAATATCGATTAACTGAAGGTTTTCATATAGAAATGGGGCCTTATGTTTCAACTTTAATTTCAGCTGAAGAAGAAAGTTTAAGTTTTGATAATGTTGTTACAAATAATATTAAAAATGAAATAAATACTTTCGATATGGGTTTAGCTATTGGAGCAGGATATACAACACCATGGAATTTTTTCATGGGTCTGCGATTTACACGTGGTTTTATTAACACGGTAAAAAATAACAATAGCGGTTTAGAAGAAAGTTACAATACCCAATTACAACTTTATGTGGGGTATTTATTTTAATGAAAAGAGATATGAAAAAAAATAAAAATAAAAAGACGAACAAAAGCGGCTTTACCAAAAAAGAAGTAGCTCAATCTAAAGTAGATAAGCAACTTAAAAACCCTGAAGCCGGAATGCGTTTAAATAAGTACATTTCTAATTCAGGTATTTGCTCGCGTCGTGATGCAGATATTTACATTAAGGCAGGAAACGTAACGGTTAATGGGAATGTAGTTACAGAAATGGGCTATAAAGTACAATTAGATGATGAGGTAAAGTTTGATGGTCGTCGAATTAATCCAGAGCCAAAAACCTACGTTTTACTAAATAAACCTAAAGGATTTTATGTAACAGGCAGCTACGAGAAATCGAATAAAACTGTAATGGATTTAGTGGCTAACGCTTCAAAATCTAGAATTGCCCCAGTAGGTAAATTAGAAACTTCTGCAATGGGTCTATTGCTTTTTACCAACGATGGTACTTTGTCTAAAAAGTTAAGTGGTGCTAAAAAAGGGGTAAAGCAAATCTATCACATCGAATTGAACCGACCAATGCGAAAAGAAGATTTAGAAAAAATTGCTGAAGGTCCTTTTATTGAAGGAAAAAAAGTAATTATAGAAGAGATTAGCTACGTAGACAATAAACCGCCCAATGTAATTGGTTTAGAATTAAGAAGTCAACGCACGCACATTGTGCAGCGAATTTTTAAGAAATTTGATTATGAAATTACAAAATTAGACCGAGTTGTATTTGCTAATTTAGATAAATTGAATCTTCCGCGTGGCCAGTATAGACACTTAAGCAAACAAGAAGTGATTAATCTAGGCATGTTTTAAATGAAATTGATGACCATGAAAATGCATCTCTCTAATCTTATGTTTTCGAATTTTAAACTAAAAACGATTTTGGTAGTTTTCTTATGTTTTGCTTTTGCTGAAGCTCAAGAAATCACCAAAACCATAAGTATAAATAAAGACATTCGTGGTGAAGTTTATTTTCAATATTATTTAAAAAATAAAGACACCATTTATAACGGAGCATTTCAATTTAATTCAACACAAGAGAAGAAAGATTCTGAAGTTATTTCATCTATAAATTATAAAGGCGAATACCAAGATAATTTAAAAATTGGAAAATGGCTTTTTAGTAAAAAGCAACTAACTCCATTAAAAAAACTGACTGAAAAAGATTACAAAATTCAGTTTTCCACTCGAGGGGTAGAACACCAAATAAAGGCTAATTTTTCTGCTGGTGCTGCAGAAGGAAGATGGCAAGTAGTTGAACAATTATTTGAAGATGCTCAACCAACCGACACCATTTTAAATATCAACGCAGACTTTGCTAATAATAACTTAGCTGGACCTTTTGAAGCCCAATCGAAAAATTTAAAAATTATTGGCAGTTTAAATGAAGAATCCTTTCTTCATGAAGATTGGGAAGTAACGCACCAATCAAAAAATCAAAACTTGAAAGAGTTAAAGATTTACAATAATGGAGTTATGGTAAAACATGATTTCATCAAAGAGCAAGACTCGCTTCAAATCAATTACTTGGGTCTAGATCAAAGCTATAGCGAGAATGAAACTTGGGTAAATGTAGATGATAAAGATTTATATTTTGAAGTTTTAGAAATGAGTATGTTAGCCAGTAATAATTCATCTAATCTTTCAAAAGATTACTTAGACGCCGCCGTAAAAGCTAATGAATTTCTTAAAAACTCATTTTCTGCTTTTGCTTATTATGATTCCAAAAAAGTCTGGGGAAATTTTCAAGAAAGTGAATCTCTTACGTTGGGTAGATTTAAATTGAGGAAATACCCTTATACTTCAGCTGAAGTAGCCAATATTTCTAAGATTATTCAACAATCGGAAGAAGTAGAATCTACCTTAAACTCATTTTTCAATAACCCGCAGGTAGAATTAGGTAAACTCTCTTATGAAGATTTAAATCGTTATGAAGCCATTTTTCAGCAATACCAAAAAGCTTCGAATGAACTTAGAAATGTAATAGAACAAATCTCGAAACCGGCGTTTGAATATGTAGATAGACAAGCTATTTTTCCAACATTAGAAATGGAGTTTAATTTTGATGAAGAAATTAGTTACAAATTTGAAAAAGAAATAAAAAAGAGTACGCATACTTTTCCAGAAAAACCAGAAGCAGCAAAGTACAGCATTCAAAGTATAGCGAGTTGGGTAGAAAAAATGCATTTAGATGTTCTTCGCATAAACAAAGAGATTCAACTTATTTTCGAAGATCTTTCTAAACAAGAAGAACTTAGTGATGATGAAGCACTTTTATTAGCTAAAAAGGCCAATATTTTATTTTTATTTTCCAACCAAGATCAAAGAGAAAATTACAATCAATTTCATGAAGCTGTAGCAAAAGATGTGATTAATTATACGGAATTTGTAGTTGAAGAATATGCCAAATTAGCTATTGAAGCAAAGAAAGATGAAATTGAAAATGCATTACTTTGCTTAGACCAATTAAGGAATGCTTATGTTGAAATAGCAGACATTCCTAGAAAGTTAGAACGTTTAGATGATGTTTACACACGTACATCTTTTAATCCTTATTTAATGGTAGATATGTCTGAGCGAATTAAAGAAAGAGTTTACAAAGCATTTGAAGATTACCTATTCCCAAGCTTATTAAATGAATTAAAAAGTGAAATTAATTGCAATTCATTTCCAGCTACTTTAAATGAATTAGAAAAAATATATAACAGAATGGTTGTTTTGAGCGATCAGGATACTTCTACCATCGAAAAGGAGCTAAGAAGAGAAAGAGATGTTAGTGTTATTAAGAAAATACTTTTTCAGTAAATGAATTTAGTTAATCAAAATTTTTTAAAAACTTCTTTTTTAGTTTTTGCAATTTTAAGCATAACTTCTGTTTTTGCTCAAAGTTTAGATCAATTAGTGTCAAAACTAGATGAGCCAAAAGCCGAAACTTCTATTGTTAGAGCGCCACAAACACAAGCTTGGCTTGGATCTTATGGTACCTTTAGATTAAGCGATAAATGGTACTGGCACGCAGAATTACATTACAGGAGAAATGAGTCTCAAAATGGTCTCTTTTTAGGTGAGATGGGGCAGATTTATAACCGCCACGGAATAAAATACATTCCTACAAAAAACTTTAGTGCAACGGCAGGTGGGGTTTTGCGTTTAGATTTTAATCCTAATGCAGAAGAAGGTTTTCAAGGTTTCATTCTTGAGCCACGAATTTGGCATGAATACATTTGGACTATGCCTTTTGAACGCTTTAGAATCTACCATAGATTAAGATTTGAACACCGCTGGAAGCGAAAATTCGATAAAGGAAGTGAATACAAGTTTGGAAACCGATGGCGCTATAAGTTTTTAATGAAAATTCCCTTAAATAAACCAAAGCTTCAACCAGGCACTTTCTATTTCAGTCCAGATGTAGAATTAATTATGCAAACTGGAAGCACAATTACAGATAATCCTGTTGAAGACTTGCGTATTTTTCCGACATTTGCTTATATCGCTAGTCCAAGAACAACTTATTCTGCAGGTTTAATGTATACTACAGGGCAAACAAGTCAATCGGGATTTATTTACAGAGAGCGATGGATAATTAGATTTAATGTATATTTCAACTTCGATTTTAGGAAGTTTGATGATAAAATACCAGAAACAAGTCTTTACGATTAACGATTATGAGTACTACTGCTAAGAAAAACATTTATAAAATCTTATTTTTTGTAGTTTTGATTGCTTTTGTTGGAGTCACCACTATGTTTTTAGCTTCAAATGGAGACCAAAGTGTTTCAGCCAAGAAATTTGAAAAATTAAAAAGTGAATTTGAAACCACTCAGGCTATAAAACAAATTTTAGAAGTAATAATTGAAGGAGATAATCAAATCATTTCTCAATCAAAACCTAAAGAAGCGCTTGCAAAATATCAATCTATTCAAAATGAAGTAGGAGATGATTTTAAAGATTTGCTATTATCTAGAATAGATTATGCTAAACAACTTATCGAATCTAGCCAAGATGATGAAATAGCAAGAATAAACCTGCGTACGCAAATTGCCACTCAAAAAGATTTAATAGATTCACTCTCTAGCCATGTTGATAGTCTTAGTAGAAGTCAAATCCTTGAAAGTACAATCACCACTAAAAAAGTAGATAGTTTAAAGCAAGAATTAACAGATTTAAATAAAGCTTTACAACGTAAAGAAGCAAAGCAAGTAATCAGTTTTACCAATGCAAATGGCAATTTAATTCATTATTTAGGCGAAGTACAAAACGGAAAAGCTAATGGTGGTGGAATTGGAATTTGGAATACAGGCTCAATTTACAAAGGCCAATGGAAAAATAACCTAAGACACGGAAAAGGAGAATTTAAGTGGGCAGATGGTCAAGTTTATAATGGAGAGTTCAAAAACGATATTCGCTCAGGTACAGGAACGTATTATTGGCCAAGTGGCGAAAAATACAAAGGTGAATTTGCAGATAATAGAATGAATGGCGAAGGTATTTTGTACGATCCTGATGGTAATAAAAAATATGAAGGTCAATGGAAAAACGATAAACCAAAGCAATAATTCTAAACCGCATTAAAAACCTAAAAGCCTTAACAATTTTAGCTAAACTTAAATTACTATTCTTAACTTCACTACTTTAAATTAATGAGAAGAATTAAATTTGTTAACGAACTACTTTATAAATGAATACAAAGTACATTGACTTAATAAGTCAGACTTACGATTTTCCACAAGAAGAATTCCAACTCAAAGAAGATAATCTTACATTTCACGATATTGATTTGATGCAGCTGGTGCAAAAGTATGGAGCACCCCTAAAGTTTACCTATTTGCCAAAAATTTCAGATAATATTCAACGTGCAAAAAAATGGTTCCAAGATGCAATAGAAAAACATGAATACCATGGAAAATACCATTATTGTTATTGTACAAAATCTTCTCATTTTAAACACGTTCTAGACGAAGCCTTAAGAAATGATATTCATATAGAAACCTCTTCTGCTTTTGATATAGATATTGTTAATCACCTAAAAAAGACAGGAAAACTAACAGATGATAATTTTGTAATTTGTAACGGATTTAAACGCGATAAGTATATTCAAAATATAGCTAATTTAATCAACCAAGGACATCGCAAATGCGTTCCCATTATTGACAATTATGAAGAGCTAAATTTGCTGACCAATGCGGTTGAAAAAGATTTTCAGATTGGTATTCGTATTGCTTCAGAAGAAGAGCCTAAATTTGAATTTTACACTTCACGATTAGGAATTGGTTATAAAAATATTATTCCATTTTATGAAGAGCAGATTAAAAATAACGAGCAGGTAGAATTAAAGATGCTACATTTCTTTATTAATACAGGTATTCGAGACAATGCTTATTATTGGAATGAATTACAAAAGTGTTTACGAGTTTATACACGTCTTAAAAAAGTATGTCCGAGTTTGGATAGCTTAAATATTGGTGGAGGTTTTCCTATCAAAAACTCTTTAGCTTTTGAGTATGATTACACGTATATGATTGATGAAGTAATAAATCAAATTAAATTAGCTTGTGAAGATGAAGATGTTCCAGTTCCCCATATTTTTACCGAATTTGGTAGCTTTACAGTAGGTGAAAGCGGCGGGGCGATTTATGAAGTTTTATATCAAAAGCAACAAAATGACAGAGAAAAATGGAATATGATTAATTCATCTTTCATTACAACACTTCCAGACTCCTGGGCTATCAGCAAGCGTTTTATTATGTTAGCAATTAACCGATGGTCAGACCGTTACGAGCGTGTATTACTTGGTGGCTTAACTTGCGATAGTGATGATTATTACAATTCTGAACAACATATGAATGCCATTTATTTACCGAAGTATGAAAAGGAAAAACCTTTGTATATCGGCTTTTTCAATACTGGTGCATATCAAGAAAGTATTGGTGGTTATGGCGGATTACAGCATTGCTTAATTCCAGCACCAAAACATATTTTAATTCAAAAAGATGAAAGTGGAAATATTTCCACAGAACAATTTAAAGAACAACAAACAAGTGAAGCATTTTTACAAATTTTAGGTTACTATGAAAGCTAAAGCAAATTATGGTGGCATACCTGACAAATATGCCCGTTTAGATGATGCACAAGTGGTGCTAATTCCCGTTCCTTATGATGGAACAAGCTCTTGGGTGAAAGGAGCAGACAAAGGACCAGAAGCATTTTTACATGCATCTGAGAATATGGAATTGTATGACATTGAAACCCAATCTGAAGTTTACAAAAAAGGAGTTTATCTTGCTCCAGCGGTTTCAGAAAATTCATCTCCAGAAAAAATGGTGCAAGCGGTTCATAAAACCACAAAAAGCTATTTGCAACAAGATAAATTTGTGACTTTATTTGGTGGTGAGCATTCTATTTCTATCGGAAGCATTCGTGCATTCAATGAACATTTCGAAGATTTAACCGTAGTTCAAATTGATGCTCATGCCGACTTAAGACCAACCTACGAAGGTTCAACTTGTAATCATGCTTGTGCACTTCATGAAGCCAGTAAAAATACAAACCTTATTCAAGTAGGAATACGTTCTATGGATAGTAGTGAAGTTGAACATATGGATGAAGGTAGAACTTACTTTGCACATGATTTATATGATGAGTGGATGGATGATGCTATTGGTCAAATGACGCCTAATGTTTTTATTACTATTGATTTAGATGCTTTTGATCCATCTATTTTGCCATCTACAGGAACACCCGAACCTGGAGGATTATTTTGGTACGAAACCTTAGACTTTTTGAAAATGATTTTCAAAAAGAAAAATGTAGTAGGCTTTGATATCGTAGAACTTTGTCCAAATGAAAGTGAAAAATCTTCAGACTTTTTAGCGGCAAAATTGTACTATAAAATGTTGAGCTATAAGTTTTATACCAATCGAATTTTAACGGATGAAGAAGATTAAAAATGTAATTATCAACTCAAGACTTCGCACCTAGGCGACTTTGCGTGATTTTTCAAATTTTATATAAAAAGACAACCATGAGTAAACCCATTTCAGAATTCATAGAAAAATATTTTTTACACTTTAACGCAGCAAGTTTAGTTGATGCTGCTAAAGCCTACGAAACTCAGCTTCAAAAAGGTAACAAAATGTTGGTTTCGCTAGCGGGAGCCATGAGCACAGCAGAGCTTGGAAAGATTTTTGCCGAAATGATTCGTCAAAATAAAGTGCATATTGTTTCCTGTACAGGCGCAAACCTAGAAGAAGATGTAATGAATTTGGTGGCGCATTCGCATTACAAACGCGTTCCTGAATATCGGGATTTAACTCCACAAGACGAATGGAATTTGCTAGAAAAAGGCCTAAATCGAGTAACAGACACTTGTATACCAGAAGAAGAAGCATTTAGAAGAATTCAAAAACATATTGTTAAGATTTGGAAAGATGCTGAAGCCAAAGGAGAACGATATTACCCACACGAATATTTATATAAATTATTGCTATCTGGAGTTTTAGAAGAACATTACGAAATCGATTTGAAAGACTCTTGGATGTATGCTGCAGCTGAAAAGAATTTACCTATTGTAGTTCCAGGTTGGGAAGATTCTACTTTAGGAAACATCTTTGCAAGTTATGTGTTAAAAGGAGAATTGAAAGCTTCAACCATAAAATCTGGTATTGAATACATGACTTTTTTAGCCGATTGGTATACCGATAATACCAAAAAAGAAGATAATGGAATTGGTTTCTTTCAAATTGGCGGTGGGATTGCAGGAGACTTCCCAATTTGTGTGGTGCCGATGTTGTACCAAGATATGGAACGAACCGATACACCTTTTTGGAGTTATTTCTGCCAAATTTCAGATTCAACCACCAGTTATGGTTCTTATTCTGGAGCAGTTCCTAATGAAAAAATCACCTGGGGAAAACTAGATATCGATACACCAAAATTTATTATTGAAAGTGATGCAACTATTGTAGCGCCACTTGTATTTGCTTATTTATTAGAAATGTAAAAGTTTCGATTTGTGTTAAGTAATCTTCTATATAAGCTGTATTATTCAAGCTTAATATTAGTTGATTTTTGTAATGGTGAAGATTATTACTTTTTGATTTGAGTTGGTTTTTTCTGTCAAGAAAAATTGGATTTTAAAGCTTTTGAATTCTAATATTTTTCGAATTGAAGAGCTTAAAAATTATTTCGTTACTTTAAAATTTGAAGTTTATTCTATGGAAAATAAAATTGAAAAAGTTGAGCTTAAATATTTATCCTTATCCGATTTTGAAGATCTTAAAGAAGCTTTTGTTGAAATTTATGGCGATGCACCAGATGCATATTGGAAGAAAAGTGAACTAAGACAACTTATCTCTAAATTTCCTGAAGGCCAGGTAATCATAACTGCGAATGGTGAATTAGCAGGCTGTGCATTTTCAATTATTGTAGATTATAATAAAATTGATAACAAACATACTTATGATGACATTGCAGGAGATGCCAAATTTAAAATGCATTCTAGCAATGGAGACATGCTCTACGGGATTGATATTTTTATTAAAAAAGAATATCGAGGTTTAAAGTTAGGCCGCCGTTTATACGATTACCGAAAAGAATTATGTGAGCAACTCAATTTAAAAGGAATTGTATTTGGTGGTCGTATTCCAAACTATTACAAGTATGCATCAGAATTAACGCCAAGACAATACATTAATAAGGTAAGGTATCGTGAAATTGACGACCATGTACTCAATTTTCAACTAGCCAACGATTTTAGACCGGTTCGAATTTTATCCAATTACCTAGAAGGAGATTCAGATTCTAAAGAATATGCTGTTTTAATGCAGTGGGATAATATCTATTATCAAAAAGATACCAAAAAGCCTTCTGTTAATAAGACTGAAATTCGTTTAGGCTTAGTGCAGTGGCAAATGCGTTCGTATTCAGATTTAGACGAATTATTACACCAAGTTGAATATTTTGTACAATCCCTATCAGGATATCGATCAGATTTTGCTTTATTTCCAGAATTTTTTAATGCTCCTTTAATGGCTAAGTACAATCATTTAAGTGAGCCTGAAGCTATACGAGAATTAGCAAAATATACACAACCCATTAAAGAGAAAATGGCAGAACTCTCAATAGCTTATAACATCAATATTATTTCTGGAAGCATGCCAGAAGTTATTAATGATAAGTTGTACAACGTGGGTTATTTATGTAAACGCGATGGAAATATAGAACGTTTCGAAAAAATTCATGTTACACCAGATGAAGCTAAAGTTTGGGGAATGCAGCGTGGTAGCCAATTAAAAACATTTGATACAGATTGTGGTAAAATTGGCATCTTAATTTGTTATGATGTTGAGTTTCCTGAATTGTCAAGATTACTTGCTTTAGAAGGTATGAACATATTATTTGTACCCTTTTTAACCGATACTCAAAATGGATTTTCTCGTGTAAAACTATGTGCACAAGCTAGAGCAGTAGAGAATGAGTGTTATGTTGCCATTGCAGGAAGTGTTGGTAACTTACCCAAAGTGCATAATATGGATATTCAATACGCACAATCAGCTGTATTTACTCCATCCGATTTTGCTTTCCCAAGTAATGGCGTTAAGGCAGAAACCACGCCCAACACCGAAATGATTTTAATTGCAGATGTAAACTTAGACGATTTAACTGAACTACATAACTTTGGAAGTGTTCGTAATTTAAAAGATCGTAGAGAAGATGTTTACAGCTTAAAACGGAATAATTAAAACGGTATTATTTAAAAGAGAAGAATTGAACGCTTAATTCTATTCTTAGAATTCTTAAGGAATAGTCAGGCCAAGACAAGCTGCTCTCATAAAACAAGTCATAGATAAGAGTTTTAATAACTCATTAAAACCACATTGAGGTTAATCAAAATAGATTTTGGTTTATAGTATCAAAAAACTAATCAAAGACCACTTCTAAGGGCTTCAAAGTCACCATTAACAGTTATTTCTTTAACTACGTTACCATTCTCATCTGTTTGGGCAGCTGTAAAATTAAAATTACCTGTAACAATACCACTATCTGAAGCTTCAATTACAAGTGTACCGCCATAACCTTCAGTTTTGGTGTTGTATTGTTCTGCATTATTGATATCACCTTCAGGCAATTCTACATATATTGCAGTGAACACAGAATTGCTTTCATCAACATCGCCAATGGTGTAAGTGCCTGGTTCTGGTCTTTGAATTACTTGAGTGTTTGAGCTTATTGCTAATTGTAGACTCATGCTTTGTGGGTCAAGATCAAACATATTTAATTCCCAAGAGTTAGCTCCGCCAAAGGCAACTAATGAAAAATTGGCAACTCCAATTTTTTCTGCTTCAATATCTCCAGTAACTTGAAGAGTATAACCATAAATCCTACCAGAATTTGGGTTGTCATCATTACTGCAGGAAACCAACAGTAAACAAATGGAAAGAGCTAAACAAAGTTTTTTCATCTTCAAAAAGTATTTAATGCATAAATAATCACAAAGCTAATAACTTACAAGTAAAAGTGAGTAATAATATAGTGTATGGTGCATTAAAAGAAATTAATTTCACGTTTTTTGAAAGTTATACTTTATCATTAGGTTAG
>CBFIGU010000063.1:0-14454 GCA_965662165.1 Psychroflexus sp. | reverse complement strand
TTTTGCGGGGCGCAAAAATACAACTTTTTTTAACCCCAAAACAAATAAATAAGCAATTAAATTCAAATAAAAGTTAAACAACTGAATAAACCTTACTTAGAGTTTAGATTATGACGATGAATTTTAATTAAATACGGGAAATAATTAAAATCAATGCAAATAATTAAATCAAAAGATTACAAATAAAGTAATGAAATGGGGGTTAAAATTAATCTAACCTTGTAATCTTAGCTCCAATTTTTCTGAGTCTTACGTCTATTTCTTCGTATCCCCTATCTATCTGCTCAATATTATGTATAGTAGATGTTCCTTTAGCGGATAAGGCTGCAATTAGAAGCGATATACCTGCTCTAATGTCTGGACTTGTCATAGTAGTGGCCTTTAATTGAGACTTAAAATCATGACCAATAACTGTTGCCCGATGCGGATCACATAAAATTATTTTAGCACCCATATCAATTAGTTTATCAACAAAAAACAAACGACTTTCAAACATTTTTTGATGAATAAGCACACTACCCCTAGCTTGCGTAGCAACTACCAACATAATACTTAATAAATCTGGTGTAAAACCTGGCCAAGGAGCATCACTAATACTCATTATAGAACCATCAATAAAGCTTGCTACTTCATAACCATCATTATGAGCTGGTATATAAATATCGTCCCCTTTTTTCTCTAACTTAATTCCAAGCTTTTTAAAGGTTACTGGAATTAAACCTAAATTATCCCAACTTACATTTTTAATAGTAAGCTGACTTTTTGTCATTGCAGCAAGTCCAATCCACGAGCCAATTTCTATCATATCTGGAAGAATAGTATGCTGACAACCTTTTAACGAATCAACTCCTTCAATGTGCAGTAAATTTGAGCCAATTCCTGTTATTTGAGCTCCCATACTTACTAGCATTTTGCATAGTTGCTGCAAATAAGGCTCACATGCAGCGTTATAAATAGTAGTTTTTCCTTCGGCTAAAACTGCTGACATAAGTATGTTTGCAGTACCTGTTACCGAAGCTTCTTCAAGCAACATATTTGTACCCTGAAGGCCATTTGGCGCTTCTACACCATAAAACCTCTCTTCTTTATTGTATCTAAATTTAGCTCCTAATTTTATAAAACCTTCAAAATGAGTATCTAGCCTACGTCTTCCAATTTTATCCCCACCAGGTCTAGGAATATAACCTTTGCCAAATCTTCCAAGAAGTGGACCTACAATCATAATTGAACCTCTCAGACCACTACCTTCATTTTTAAACTGTTCGCTTTCTAAATATTCAAGATGCAATTCATCACTTTTAAATGAATACTTACCAGGCCCCAATTTTTGTATCTTAACCCCTAGATTACTTAAAATATCTATTAATTTATTAACATCTCTAATATCTGGAATATTTTCAATGACTACTTTCTCTGGTGTTAAAAGAACAGCACATAATATTTGAAGCGCTTCGTTTTTTGCTCCTTGAGGTGTGATTTCACCTTTTAATTGGTGCCCTCCTTCAATTTGAAATATTCCCATTATCGATTTCTTTTTTTACGGTTGTTTTTTGAAGACTTTTTATTGTTAGACCTAGGTTTTTTCTTCACTAAGTCTGAAGCTTGTTTTAATTCTTCATCTTCAGTTTTAAGTTTAATTTTGCCACCACTTAATTCTACAAGATGTTTAAAAATAACATCATCTTTAACAGAATCCTTATTCCAATTTAAATAGCACTTCTTCATATGGTTTGCAATATTTAAAACCAATGCTTCTTTTAAATCACCATCTTCCATTTTAATGGCTTCATTAATCATCAACTGAATATTGTTTCCATAAAACCTATATTTAGGATGATTCTGTGGATAATTTAAAGCATCTGGACTTTTAAAAATTTCTTCTCTAGTTGGTGCTGGAAAAGGAGTGTCTACTTCTAATTTAAAATCGCTTATAATAAATAATTGATCCCAAAGCTTATGTTGAAAATCTGGTACATCTCTTAGGTGTGGAGACATGTTACCCATAACACTAATAATTTCTTTTGCAATGGTTGTTCGTTTTGACCTATCTTCTATAGTTAGGGCATGTTCTACCATTTTTTGAACATTCCTTCCGTATTCAGGAATTCTAAGTTGTGTTCGAGACGAATTGTATTCTAAATTTTCTATCAAGATTTTAATTTTTATGCAATAAAACGCAATTTAAACAATTATAAAGAAATAATTCCTTCTATTTTATCTCCTACTTCTTTATATTTTTCAATTACTTGCTTTGGAGATTTCATGGTTAATTGAATTGAAACACTGGTGAATTTTCCTTTAGAAGACTGTTTAGTTTTTATAACAGCTCCAAGGTTATCAAATAATCCAACAAGCTTCTTTATCTTTGCTTCAGATGTAGGAACAATAAATTTATATAAATACTTTGATGGCCAATTTGAAGTTTTAGCCAATTTTTTTTCTAAGTTTATATAAAAATCAGCATCTTTTTTCGATTGCATATTATAATTTTATTGCAAATATACTTAATGTTTTTACATTCTTAAATCTACATTATATAACTTAATGACACTTAAAACAAAGAAGAATTTACTTATAGGTGGGCCTGGCACTGGCAAAAGTTCTACGTTAAATCAGTTAGAACAAAATGGCTGTGTTTGTTATCCTGAGATTGCCAGGGAGATCACAATTGAAGCACAAAAAAAAGGGGTTGATCAACTATTTATTTCAGATCCATTAGCATTTAGTAATGCGTTATTAGAAGGAAGAATACAACAGTATAGAGAAGCTTCTAGTGTAAATGATAAAGCAGTATATATAGACCGTGGTATTCCCGATGTTAGCGCTTATCTTGATTATGCAAATCAAGCTTATCCAGCTAAATATAATGAAGCTAATTTGAATTACAGATATGATCAAGTTTTTCATTTCCCAATTTGGGACGATATTTTTATGAGTGACAATGAACGTTATGAGAGTCTAATTGAAGCCAAAAAAATAGATATTCACATTGTTCAAAAGTATACCCAACTTGGTTACCATTTAATTGAAGTCCCTAAAGGCAGTATTATTGAAAGAGCTAACTTTATCTTAGAACATTCTTAATATGCAAACTCCCTTAAAAATATTGAAAAAATATTGGGGTTTTGATTCATTCAGAAATTCACAAGATAAAATTATACAAAATGTTCTCGATGGTAAAGATGTCTGCGCATTCTTACCAACTGGCGGCGGGAAATCTCTATGCTTTCAAATACCAGCATTATGTAAAGAAGGTGTTTGTATTGTTATATCACCATTAATTGCGCTTATGCAAGACCAAGTGAATAACCTTAAGAGAAAAGAAATTTCTGCCACATTTCTTAAAAGCGGAATGAGCTACAAAGACATTAACAGAGAACTTGATAACTGCATTTACGGTAAAGTAAAATTCTTATATCTTTCTCCTGAACGGTTACAACAAGAATTGGTACAAGAACGAATAAAGCAAATGAATGTATCCTTATTTGCTATAGATGAAGCGCATTGTATATCTCAGTGGGGACATGATTTTAGACCATCTTACAGAATGCTTACTTCAATTAAAGAGTTGCACAAAGATGTTAACCTTATTGCTCTTACAGCAACAGCTACTAAAGATGTACAAACAGACATTATTAAACAATTAAACTTAGATGACCCTATAATTGTAAAAGAGAGTTTTAAGCGAGAAAATATTCAACTAGAAGTTAGCCAAGAAGAAGACAAACGCTACAAACTCTTATCAATTTTAAAAAGCGAGGCTGAGACGAGCATTGTATATGTAAGAAGTCGTGCTGCTACTAAAGAAATTAGCTTTTATTTAAATCAACATCAAATCCCTTCTCTTGCTTATCATGGCGGAATGTCTCATGAAGAAAGAAAAAAAATTCTAAGTGATTGGATAAGTGAAAGAAATAAAGTCGTGGTAGCCACAAACGCTTTTGGTATGGGAATAGACAAATCAAACGTTAGAAATGTAATTCACTTTCACTTACCTGAAAGTTTAGAGAGTTACTTTCAAGAAGTAGGCAGATGTGGAAGAGATGGCAAAGCTTCAAGGGCAACGTGTATTTACAATCAAAGTGATTTTGTAAGACTTAAGAAGCAATTTATTGATGTAATACCAAATTTAGATGAAGTAAAATCCATTTATCTTAAGCTTAACCAGTTTTTTAAAATAGCCTATGGAGAAGGCAAAGAAGAAAGTTACGATTTTAATTTATTTCAATTTTGTAAAAAATATAAAATAAATCATCATAAAGTCTACCAAACGCTTCAAATCCTTGAACGCATAAGTGTAATAGAGTTAAATACAACCGCAAAAAGCCAAACCTTTGTTCACTTTATAAGTAACCAAGACAATATTTTTAATCAGCTTCAAAACAACACTAATGAAAGTATTGTAACACAAGCTCTACTTAGAACTTATGGTGGAATTTTTGATCATAAAATAAAAATTGATTTGGACTTGTTGTCTCAAGCAACTCATCTTGAAAAAAAATTGGTAATCAATTCCCTTCAAAATTTAGAAAAAAAGGAATTTATAGACCTAAGCTTGCAAAGTAGCAATCTAAGTGTAACATTTTTAGTTCCAAAAGAAAACGAACACACTATCTATAAACATTCCAAATACATAAAGCAATACAAAAAACATAAATTGGAAAAAGCTGAAGCAGTTGTAAATTATATAAATAACAAAGCTACTTGCAGAAGTTTACAACTCATGCAATACTTTGGTGAAACTGAAATAGCTAATTGTGGAAAATGTTCGGTATGCCTAGCAAATGAAAATTCAGAAAAAATAGAATTGAATCACCTAAGCGATTCAATTCTCGAATTATTACATAATAATGAGCTAAGTGCTAGATTTATTTTAGACCAAGTAAATAGTAACAAAGAAGAAGTTGTCAAGGCACTTCAAAAATTATTAGAAATTAGAAAAATTGAATTAACCAATTATAACACCTATAAATTAAAAAAATGAGTGAGAAATTAAGAGTATGTTTTATGGGAACTCCAGAATTTGCTGTTGCTAGTCTATCTGCAATTCATGAATCTCAACATGAAGTTGTTGGTGTAGTCACTTCTGTGGATAAACCAGCTGGTAGGGGTAGAAAAATAAATCAATCTGATGTAAAAAAATATGCTCTAGAGCAAGGATTACCCATTTTTCAGCCTCCCAATTTAAAATCTGAAACATTTCTTGAAGATTTAAAAAAAATAAATCCAGATGTAATTGTTGTAGTTGCCTTTAGGATGCTACCTAAGGTAGTTTGGAGTTTCCCTAAATTTGGCACCTTTAATTTGCATGCTTCATTATTACCAAAATATAGAGGCGCTGCACCAATACATTGGGCTGTTATTAATGGTGAAGAAGAAACAGGAGTAAGTACCTTTTTGATTGATGATAAAATTGATACTGGAGAAATTATTTTAAATAAAAAGGAAGCTATACATCCTAATGATAATACAGGAAAACTTTATGATAGGTTGATGAAAATTGGTGCTGAATTGGTGCTTGAGACTTTAAATTTAATTAGTAACAAAGGAAATAATAAGTTAGAAACCAATCAGCAAGATTTAAGCATACCAAAACCAATAGCACCAAAACTAACTAAAGAAAACACAAGAATTGATTGGAACTCAAATTCTAAAGAAATTTTCAATTTTGTGAGAGGATTAAGTCCTTACCCACTAGCATGGTGTGAGATTTTACAAAATGATAAAAAAATACATGCAAAAATTTATGAAGTTGAATATGAAAAATTAAAACATTCTAAAACTATAGGCGAAACATTAATTGAAAAGAAGCGACTTGGTGTTTACGTGAATAATGGAATTGTATTTATAAAAGTGATAAAAATAGAAGGCAAGAAAAAAATGAATATTGTAGACTTTTTAAACGGAAACACATTAAATGAAGAAACAAAGTTTGTGTAAAGTCTTTTGTTTATTGAAGAGCTGCTAACCAAGCTTAAGTTATTAACAATTTAAGATAGTTATTAACAATTTTACCTTAAATTACGCTCATGCCTTGTGTAGTAAGGAATTCCGTATAAATTTGTATAAAATATTTGTATAACCATAATTAAATTTAATCATGAACAAAACAAACTTAATTGATGCAATGGCAGAAGATGCTGGCATCTCAAAAGCATCAGCAAAAAAAGCATTAGAGTCTTTCTTGGCAAATGTTGAAGGAGCATTGAAAAAAGAAGAGCGTGTTTCTTTAGTTGGTTTCGGATCTTGGTCTGTTTCTAAAAGAGCTGCAAGAGAAGGTAGAAATCCACAAACTGGAAAGACTATTAAAATTGCTGCTAAAAATGTAGTGAAATTTAAGGCTGGATCTGAATTGCAGAAAGCAGTAAACTAAGCCTTTTAAAAATATTCAAATTTTAAAGACCTATATAATAGGTCTTTTTTTTTGAGTATAATCTTGTGTAATTTGAAAATTCAATTTAAATTTATATAAAGTATAAAATTATGGACCCCATTTTTCCAGATAAAGGCAGTTTGCTAGTAGCTGAACCTTCTATTATAGGAGATGTTGCTTTCAATAGGTCTGTTATTTTACTATCTCACCATAATAATAGTGGATCAGTTGGTTTTATTTTAAACAAACCCTTAGATGTAAATTTAAAAGATTTAATTCCTGAGATTTCTATTAATTTTAAGCTATATAATGGAGGTCCTGTAGAACAGGATAATTTATATTTTATACACAAAGTACCAGAGTTAATTCCTAATAGTGTTGAAATTGCAAACGGAATATTTTGGGGTGGTTCCTTCGAAACCATTATTGATTTAATAAACCTTAGGAAGATAAATAATACTCAAATAAAATTTTTTTTAGGCTATTCTGGTTGGGATGCAGATCAATTAAAAAATGAGCTTAATACGGATACCTGGTTAATTGCAGAAGATGTTGACTACGAACAAATTCTAG
Source organism: Psychroflexus sp. (assembly GCA_965662165.1). Lineage (GTDB taxonomy): Bacteria > Bacteroidota > Bacteroidia > Flavobacteriales > Flavobacteriaceae > Psychroflexus. Next base: position 7,508 of record CBFIGU010000063.1, on the reverse strand, counting down.
TAGCTGATGATACTTACTACTGGAAAAAGGAAATTCAGAAGAAAGGTGGTGACTACTTAATTTGGCAGAATGCTCCAGAAAATCCAAGCTATAATTAAGCTATTCTAGATTTGGCATTTAATTTACCAATTAATTGAGCTGAAAAATTGGCTTCATATTCTTTTTTTCTATACTTATTTATAGATACTATACCTTGAATTGCATTAGTATAAAATAGTTCGTCTGCTTTTTGAAGTTCAAAAGGAGAAATAGATTCTTCCTTCATTTCGAACCCATCTAGGTCTTTTACTATTTCTATAATTTGTTTTCGGATGATTCCATTTAATGGACCATCGGTTAATGGTGGAGTTTTTAAAACTTTATCTTTCAGAATAAATAAGTTACCATTTGTAGTTTCAATTACAGATTTCTTTTCATTTAGCAAAAGACAATTATTATAATCGTTCTCTTTGGCGAAAATACTCGCTAGTATGTGTAAGAGTTTATTATTCGATTTTAAAGTTGAAAGTAAACCACTATTTACATAGTGATCTTTAAAAAGTTCGACTTCTACAAAATCTGTATTTTTTACGAAAAACGGAGATTCTATGGGTTTTACGGTTATTACGTAACCAACTTCATTTGAACTTGGTGTGTAGAGTCCGTCAGCGTTACGATAAACATTAAACTTAACCTTTACAGGTTTATTAGCTAGTTTATTAGCTTCAATTAATTCTAAAATGAATTGCTCAAGATTTTCTGGGGAAAAATTAGCTGGAATTTCCATTCTCATAATTCGCATGGAAGACATTAGTCTAAAGTAATGTTCTTCCCAAAACATGATCTTATTGTTAATCACACGAATTGTTTCAAAAAGGGCATCCCCATATTGAAAACCGCGATTTGAAAAATCTAATTTAGCAGATTGAGCATCAACTAACTTGCCATTCAAATGAATCATAAAATAGAAATTACGCTGAGCCTAAAATTTGTTTCAATTCTGAAACCATATTTTCCCAAAGCATTTTTCCTTCTTCAACTTCATCATCATATGCAAAGTCGGTAATCATTAAAGATACATCTTTAGTAATTTCATCTACTTGAATACGCATTTCAAAATAGCTTGAAGCATCTTCATCCTCAACCCACTTTAATTTAATTTTTTCGTCAGATTTTTTGGTTACTAACTTGGCTTGTTCTTCACTACCTTCCCAAATAAAAGTAAATAACTCTCCTCTTGAGTTTACATTATCTGCAAACCATTCACTAAGGCCAGAAGGTGTTGAAATATATTGGTATAAAAGCGAAGGCGATACTTGAATTGGAAACTCCATTTCATATTTTACTTTATCACTCATTTATTATAGATTAGAATTAGTTTATAATTGAGCAATATAAAAATAATTATTTAAGCATTAAATTATTTAGTTCGAAAAAAATAAATTCTAACTTGTTTTAAACACTTAAGATTGTATATTTGCAAACTCAAAAATTGGCGTGATAGCTCAGTTGGTTAGAGCGTCGGATTCATAACCCGGAGGTCGCCAGTTCAATTCTGGCTCACGCTACAAAAAAAGGGAAAGCAAAAATTTGCTTTCCCTTTTTTATTTATAAATAGTTAATTAGCATCTAATCTTCTTTAAAACAAATCGCAATATTGGTTATAACATTTTTAAGCCCCTATTAAAACACTTAACATAAAGCAATTAACTGGTTAGATTTGAATCTTAGCTAAGCGAACACATTAGAAGTATTTTTATAAAATCTACTATTTTAAATGAATAAAAGATTGCAAAATAAAAAGGCTTACTGAAAACAAAAAGACATAAAAAAGGGAAAGCATGATTTACTTTCCCTTTTCAGTATTGCAACTAAAAATCTACTTTTTCAAGATTTTTTGACTATACGTTTTACCTTCTGCTGTAGTAAGCTTTACAACATAGGCTCCTTGACTTAATTCGAAACCATTCACATGTATTTTACCATTAACTGCTTCAAAAGAATTACTATAAACTCTTTTTCCTAACACATCGTAAATCTCAATTTGAGCAGAAGAATTAGAATTTATTGGCATGTTAACCTGAAAATGATCTTCTACTGGATTTGGATAAATACATAAGTTATCAGCATTGATATCGTCTAAGCTTAGTGTAACATTACCAAATTCTAATCTGAATCGATTAAAAGCTACTGAAGCATTCACATTGCTATTTACCGTAAAGAAAATTTCGTTATTTTGATCATGAGATAATATATGACTTTCTCCTGTATATTGATCTACCAAAACAACTTCTATATTGGAGTCAAAATTTGAAACATCTACAGTAAACACATATTCAGTTCTACGGTACTTATTCAAAAATAAAGCTAAGCTCTCTCCAACTTCAGGTAAAGCTCTCGTTTCATAAGATGATAGATCTGCCCCAACTAATCTTGCAAGATTCTCATCTACATTTTCCATTTTAGGCGCATCGTCTAGATTGTAGACATTATTATACTGATCTGAAAATTCGATAACTAAACCATCTCTAGATGTACCTCCTGCATTATAAGATTCTTGATCGTACAATCTTAATTTTATTTTTGGGTTTTCTATTGAGAAAATTTGTGTTTGATCTTCTTGAATTCTTTTATCTGCTTCAGCAAATACAATAGAAGGAGCCCCATTTCCATCTGCTAAAAAGAAAACAGCCTGATAAGCTTGTAAAAATTTATTGGCATCACTATCAGGATTTGAGTTTGTATTAGTATTTATATTAACGTTGGTAAATGCACCTCTACCTCCTAAAAAGCCATCATTTTCAATTCCGCCTAGACGTGGATCATAAACTTGTACAAAAGGACGTATATTAGAAGATCTTGCTAAAGTTTGTTGAAGATCCACTATTGATTGAAATGGGTTGCCAATAAATATAATATCATTAAATTCTTGACCATAACTAGGATCTGAGAAAGTAATATCTCCTTTAGATATTGGCCCTGTACCTCGAAGCCTTGTATTGCTAGACGGAGATGCATTAAACTGAATATTCACATCTCTAGAGCCTCTAATCATTATTCGATAAGGTTCACCAGCTACTAAAGTGTTTACATCAGTATTTGATATTGGACTCCAAGTAGTCGTTGAGTTGTCAAATACAAACAACGAAGGATTACCAGAAGGCTGCCAGTCAAAACCATTCTGACCATCGTTTGTTGGTGTTCCATTTTCTACTCCTAAACCAGTAATATGTGTTCCATAACCTGGCACTGGGTCATCGTTCCAGGCTGTTGCGCCTTCTTGCCAAAATTCTCGAATTGAACTTGTAGTGGACACCGTTGGAGTCACTAATCTAAACGCTCTTCGACCAGGAAAACATTGTTGAGTTGTAACATCCCCAATTATGTTTGCATTAGCAGAGAGCTCATCAATGAGCGCTGTTTTAGGTCGTGTTCCTGAAAAATCACAGAAAAATGTTGCTCTGCCTTCTGAAATGAAATTTCCAGTTTCAACATTTAAAGAATTAGTAATCGTAATATTATCTCTTAATGTAAGACCAGCTGTATTATTCAATTCAATATTAGTGAAAGTACCAGCATCAGTTCCATCACCAATTATATTTTGTGCAACTTCACCGTCAAAAACTAATTTTCCTTCACCATCAAAGTCTCCTTCATTTATCAGATTTTGCTTAACAGATACTTGGTTAAATGGGTTTATTGTAACCCTTACACCTGGCTCAACTGTTAAATTTCTGGCTACTAAGTTCTGATTTATTGTAGTGTTTGCCCTAATTACTGCATCATCAGAAGCAGTTGGTAGTTCATTAGCATTCCATTTTGAAGTCTCATTAATATCTCCTGGAGTAATATAAATAAATAAACAACCATCATTAATAGTATTATCTCTTGTATCGTTTAGTCCTGCACCATCATATCCAGCAGTAACCACTAAACCATTTGAATCTACAGCTGGATCACCCGAACCATAAACACCATCGTCACCTCCATCAATCCTAACCTTTTGATAATACTCATTTGCGTCGCTACAACCATCATCATCTGAATCCAACTCTATTCTATTAGGTTGGTTATCTAAGTCTGTATCTATATCTGCTAGTGCTGTGCCACCGTTATTTGAATCAAAGACATTAGACCAGCCATCGTTATCACCATCGGCAAAAGTTCCATCAACTAACCCATCGTTATTATTATCTACCCCGCCTGCCTCAACGATATCTGCTACTCCATCATTATCAGAATCTAAATCTAATCGGTCATTTAAACTATCAGAGTCATTATTTGGGTCTGTTAGAGCATTACCGCCATTATCAGAGTCAAATACATTAGACCAACCATCATTATCTCCATCAGTAAAAGTTCCATCTACAACTCCATCGTTATTACTATCTAATCCACCGGCTTCAACTATATCTGGAACTCCATCGTTGTCAGAATCAATGTCTATGCGATTTTCTAATGAATCGCCGTCGGTGTCATCATCTGCTAATGCAGTACCACCATTGTCAGAGTCGAATATATTGGACCAACCATCATTATCTCCATCAGTAAAAGTTCCATCTACAACTCCATCGTTATTACTATCTAATCCTCCAGCTTCGACGATATCTACAACACCGTCATTATCTGAGTCTAAATCTAACCTATCATTATTACCATCTCCATCGGTATCTGAATCTGCTAAAGCTGTTCCACCATTATCTGAATCAAAAACATTAGACCAACCGTCATTATCGCCGTCTGTAAACGTACCGTCTACAATACCATCATTATTTGCATCTACGCCACCAGCTTCAACGATATCTGGTATACCATCATTATCTGAATCTAAGTCTAGTTGGTTTGGAATACCGTCACGATCAGAATCTATTGTGTAATAAATGCTTCCATTAGCAATTGTAGGTCCCACCACATCTTGCCCAATAACTAGGGTATTATTAGCATTCCACGTTATAGGATTAACTCCTAGTTCAGGATACATCGGTTCAAGTGGAGATGTAGCAGTACGTCTACCAAAAAAGCTTACATTTCCGCTTGCATCAATTACCACACGAATAACTGGATCTGCCGTAAAACTCCAAACGCTTGAAATTCCACACTCTTCAAAACGACAATCATCTGAAACAAAGCGCATAAAATTGGAATCTACCGGTGTTGAAGCAATTTGATACTGAAACTCTGGATCTGAAGGATTTAAGTTTTGTCCATTGAAAGTTAGATTAAATGAATTATCTAATTCAGTAAAGTCAATAACTAATTGTCCTCCACTGGCTCCAACATTTGGGATATTATTAAAGGTGAAGCTCTCGCCATCAGATGTGTTAAATACATCATTGATTCCTTCATCAAAGTCTAACACACCATCATTGTCGGTATCTAAATCTAATATATCTATAATCCCATCATTATCAAAATCTTGACATGCTGCTAAAATAGTATCGTCTTTCGTACTAGATAAACCAGCACCATTATATGATGCATCAGAAACAAGACCATTAGCATCTGTACTAGGTGTCCCTGATCCGAAAATACCATCATCACCTCCATCAGCATTAGTTAATTGATAATATTCGTTTGCATCAGAGCAACCATCGGCATCTGAATCTAAATCCACTCTATCAGCATCACCGTCTAGATTTGTATCTGTATCATCTAATGCAGTTCCACCATTGTCGGCGTCAAATACGTTTGACCATCCATCGTTATCACCATCTGTAAAGGTTCCATCAACAACTCCATCATTATTTTCATCTACTCCGCCAGCTTCTACAATATCAGTAATACCATCATTATCTGAATCTAAATCTAACCTATTATTATTACCATCTCCATCGGTATCTGAATCTGCTAAAGCTGTTCCACCATTATCAGCATCAAAAACATTGGACCAGCCATCATTATCGCCATCTGTGAAAGTACCATCTACAATTCCGTCGTTGTTTGCATCTACGCCACCAGCTTCAACGATATCTGGTATACCATCATTATCTGAATCTAAATCCACTCTGTCAAAAATACCATCTCCGTCTGTATCTACATCTACAGCAGTTTTGGATACATCGGTAGTAATCGTAGCTTCTAAAAGTTCTATTCTACCACCACTTCTAGCAGTCATATCTACCTGAATGTAACGAGTTGGTGCATCTAATGTGTAATTAAAGGCCCCTGTCCCACCAGTATTAGAGTAATCTACCACTAAATCATTTGTACCACCACTCGAGCTATAGGTATCTGTTGGAATTTGACTGATTGTATGCTGCCTATTACTTCCATTGTTGGACCACCAATCAAATTCTATGACTGATCCAGACTCATATGTTTTCCCTAAATCAATGACTATGTAATGACTTGTGTTGTTCATTGCTACTCCACTATCATTAGTTACAGCACCATCGTTAATTTGGTCAGTTCCACCTTGACCTCCTTGTATATTTTCATCAGTAACCGCTGCAACGGGGGTATTTACATTTGTAGTATTGAATGTAACTGTAGCTTCATCAGTATCTAGGACACCATCGTTGTCAGAATCTATATCTATATAATCGGCAATACCATCTCCATCTGAATCAGCAGCAGAAGGCGTACATGAAGCAACTGTAAATTGGATTTCTTCTATATATTGATCCCATTGTATTTGACCTCCACTTATCCAAAAAATTCTATAACTATCGTAAGCAATTGTATTCGAACTTAAATTGAAATCTTCTCTTTCATTACCACCAAAGTCAATTACATCTCCATCTGAAGTTGCTGTACTTCCAGCAATATCAATCCAAGAGGTTCCATCAAAACCTTGAACTTTATATTGAACTCCATTTCCTAAAAAGGACTCGCCATCAGTAAAAACTAGATCTGATTGTGTAAGGATTCTTATTTGAGTCAGTACAGCTGGAGCAGATAAATCAATCGTAAATATCTCATCTCTAGAAGTGGCATAGCCTTGATTGTCATCAAAATAAAAACTTGTTTGATTAGTATTTCCATCAAATAATGTAGATATACTTCCAACAAATCCTGGTTCTGCTGAAATACTAGTTATAGTTGGATTTTGTTCTGGACATTCAACTAGACCTTCATCTATGTTTGATATACCATCACCATCGTCATCGATACCAGCTACTCCACCACCTCCAGAATTTGTGGTGCTATTTTCAAACGTAACACTTGATGAGTTTAAACCAACGTTTACTTGAACATTATCAAAATCAGGTCCTCCATCGCTATCTGAAGTAGAAGTGGTATTTGCAGGATTTATTTCTCTTACACTGTATAAGCCAGAATTTACATTAACTTCAAATGTAAACTCCCCATTTAAATCGGTAACTGTAGTATCTAATAAATTATTACTAGCATCATATAATTCTATTGTAACACCCGCTTGTGGAACGCTATTCAACAAAGAAGTTCCACATATTTTAGGACTTGTATTTGCAATCGCAGTTGGATTAACGTAGGTTACATCTCTAAAAGCTAACGTATAAAAACGCTCAGTTTGTAAGGCTCCGATTTTTCCTATGGTGTAATTAAAA
>CBFIGU010000062.1:0-14797 GCA_965662165.1 Psychroflexus sp. | reverse complement strand
AATCTTGCTCTTTACAAATCTTGCTGCGGTTGGAACGAGATAATTTACACACTTCAAGAGGCATGCTATCAACCACAAAATAGTTTTCAAACTCATTAAAAGCATCTACCATTTTAGACCTAATTTGTTCCATGTAAGAGAAAAGTTTTCGCTTTCTTCTATTATACACACTCCTTTCAATTTTATTTTCTAACTCTGTATTTTTTAATTCTCTAAAAAGTTGATATTCTGAATCAATAGACTTAAACTCAGCTAAAATAATTAGACTAATCAACTTTATATCAGATAGTTTAGGAACAATAGGCTTGAAGTAAAAATTATCCTTATCTGATATTTTACGTAATTCTCTTAAAATTAATTGGTAACTTACCATAAAGTTGCTCATCATTGTATTTGTTTGAAAGTAAATACAATATACTCATTTATAGTGAGTTGAGCAACTTTTTCATAATGCACTACGGGTAATATTAGTATGTTTTCGATTTTATAAACCTAAATAAATATAAAAGCTAAGCTAAGATATAAAATATCAACATTGAGATAATTGGTATGGCTTCAACAAAAAAAGATGCATAATAATGGCTTTGCTTCATTTTGGCCATTAGCACTGCAAAAAAAAGCAGACTACATATTATTACACTATATAAATTATTGATTTGATTAACTGGTAAAGAAATTAGATATATTAAAGCAATTAATATGTAAGCCAGAATTTTAGTTTGCTTAACTCCTAAATATTGTGGTAAGGTTTTTAAATTATGTGAATCAAATTGAAGGTCTCTAATTTCAAAAGGTATCATCAAAACTAAGACAATCAAAAAATGCTGTAACATCATTAATATTAATTGAAAGTCAACACTTAAATTATATTCAATTACAGGTAATAAAGAAGATGTCAAAGACCAAACAAATGCGATAATGTATATTTTCAATACTGGAAGGTTCCGCAAATTCTTTTTCTTTGAAAAGATTGGAAATGCGTAAAGAAAATTTATTAATGCTAAAAATAACAATAGCAATAAACTTGAAAATGAAAATCTTGATAAGCAAAATAAACCTAGCAAAAACGACAGTGCAGAAAAAACTTGAATTGCCTTTAGTTGATTAGTCAAACTTCTATGATGTAATTTTGCTATTGCTGCATATTTTACGAAATTATAACCTGAAATAGTCGAAAAGAAAATGCCAAATAAAAAACTCTCATCTAAAGGCAAGTTGAATTCGTAAAGACGTATAATAAGTAATGAAACTACTGACAGGCCTACGTGAATGCTAGATTGAATATAAAAATTGAAAAGCTTTTTAAAGATGTTCATAACACAAAACTAAAGCATTTGGTAAAGTAGTTAACAATCGGTTGAAAAACTTATTTTAGAAAGTAAATATTTAACAAAAGTTTCCTGAGCAAAAAGTTATTTTTGCCGAAACAAAAGCTAAAATTCATGAACACAAATTTATTTGCTTCAAGACATATCGGTGTAAATGCTGATGAGCTTCCAGAAATGCTCAAAGCCATTCATGTTGAATCTCTTGGTGAACTTATTTATGAAACCATACCAAGTAACATTCGACTTGATAAAGATTTAAATTTACCACCAGCTCTAAATGAATATGAATTTGCTCAGCATATTCAAAAACTTGCAAATAAAAATAAACTTTACAAATCTTATATTGGTTTAGGGTATCACGAAGCAATTGTTCCAGCTGTAATTCAACGTAACGTTTTAGAGAACCCAGGTTGGTACACTGCTTATACTCCCTACCAAGCAGAGATTGCACAAGGAAGATTAGAAGCATTACTTAACTTCCAAACCATGGTAAGTGATTTAACGCAAATGGAACTTGCTAATGCATCTCTTCTAGACGAAGCTACCGCTGCTGCTGAGTCCATGAATTTGTTGCTTGCTGTAAGAAGCAAAACGAAAAAGAAATTGAAAGCAAATAAGTTTTTTGTTTCTGAAGAAGTCTTGCCACAAACACTTGCTTTACTAGAAACCAGATCCAAACCTATAAATATTGAAATAGTGGTTGGAAACCATAAAGATTTTGATTTTTCAGATGGCTTTTTTGGCGCTCTTCTTCAATATCCAGGAAAAACAGGAAAAATTTATGACTACGAAGCATTTGCCAAAAAGGCTGCAGAAAATGAAATAAAAGTTGCAGTTGGTGCTGATTTAATGAGTTTAGTAAAGTTAGAAGCACCAGGCAACTGGGGTGTTGATGTTGTATTTGGCACTACACAAAGATTTGGAATACCGCTTGGCTACGGAGGACCACACGCTGCCTATTTTGCTACCAAGGAAGATTACAAAAGAAACATTCCAGGCAGAATTATTGGAGTAACTAAAGATCTTGATGGAAACAGATCTCTTAGAATGGCGCTTCAAACAAGAGAACAGCATATTAAAAGAGATCGCGCAACATCTAATATTTGTACTGCTCAGGTTTTATTAGCTGTAATGTCTAGCTTTTATGGAGTTTTTCATGGACCTAAAGGACTGAAATTTATCGCTAACCAAATTCATCAAAAAACAGTTAGTTTAGCAAATCAACTAGAAAAGTTAGGAGTTTATCAAGAAAATGAACTTTATTTTGATACCATATCTTTAAAAGTTGATGCTGTAAAAATTAAAAATGTAGCGCTTCAGAAAGGGGTAAACTTTTATTATCCAGATGAAAATACAGTTTGTATTTCCATAAATGAAGCCACTTCAATACAAGATATCAACACGATAATTTCCATTTTTGAAGAAGTTCAGCAAAAGGAAAGTGAATCTATAAATGATTTACTTCCAGGCATTATAGAAGATTCGAAATTAAGTAGAAGAACAGCATTTTTAACACACGAAGTTTTCAACTCATATCATTCTGAAACTTCATTAATGCGATATATAAAAAGACTAGAAAGAAAAGACCTGGCATTAAATCACTCTATGATTTCTTTAGGTTCTTGTACTATGAAACTTAATGCTGCTTCAGAAATGCTTCCATTGAGTAATCCACAATGGGGAAACATACACCCATATGTTCCTGTAAATCAAGCAGAAGGATATCATGAAATGCTAAGTAAATTAGAAGATTATTTAACTGAAATTACAGGCTTTTCGGCAACTTCCCTTCAACCTAATTCTGGTGCTCAAGGTGAATATGCTGGATTAATGGTAATCAAAGCTTACCACGAAGCAAATAACAATCACAATAGAAATATATGTTTGGTGCCATCTTCTGCACATGGTACAAATCCAGCAAGTGCTGTAATGGCCGGAATGAAAGTTGTTGTTATTAAAGCAACAGATAAAGGAAATATTGATGTAGACGATTTAAAAGCTCAAGCTGAGAAGCATTCAGAAAATCTTGCTGCTTTAATGATTACCTACCCTTCCACTCATGGTGTATTTGAATCTTCTATTAAAGAAATTACAGATATAATACATGAGCATGGCGGTCAAGTTTATATGGATGGCGCAAATATGAATGCTCAAGTTGGTTTAACCAGCCCTGGTAAAATTGGTGCAGATGTTTGCCATTTAAATTTACATAAAACCTTTGCTATACCACACGGTGGCGGTGGACCTGGCGTTGGGCCGATTTGTGTTGCAAAACAATTAGCTCCATTTTTACCATCTAACCCACTGATTAAAACAGGTGGAGAAAAAGCAATATCAGCAATCTCAGCTGCACCCTGGGGTTCTGCACTGGTCTGCTTAATATCTTACGCATACATTAGAATGTTAGGTGCAGAAGGTTTAAAATCTTCTACAGAATATGCTATTTTAAATGCTAATTATATTAAAGCAAGATTAGATGCATATTACCCAACTTTGTATTCTGGTGAGCGTGGTCGTGCTGCGCACGAAATGATTATTGATTGTAGAAATTTTAAGAAAAATGGCATAGAAGTTAAAGACATTGCTAAACGTTTAATAGACTACGGTTTTCATGCTCCGACGGTTTCATTTCCAGTAGCTGGAACAATGATGATTGAACCCACAGAAAGTGAAGGTAAAGCAGAATTAGATCGTTTTTGTGATGCCATGATTTCTATAAGAGCTGAAATAGAAGATTGTACTAAAGAGCAAAAAGAAAACTTACTTACCAATGCTCCACATACGCAAGCAATGCTTACAAATGATGAATGGAATTTCTCTTACAGCAGAAAAAAAGCAGCATATCCTTTAGATTTTGTAGAAGAAAATAAATTTTGGCCTAGTACAAGAAGAGTTGATGAAGCTTATGGCGACAGAAATCTAATGTGTACTTGCGCTCCAATTGAAGATTATATTTCTTCGTAAACATCACATTTCCAAATTAAACCCCGTATGTTTTAATTTCATACGGGGTTTTTATTTTATACGTTTAAAGCTTCATTTTGACAGGTATTTATAAAAATTAACAAAAAAGCATTTCGATTTAGTGAATTAAAAAATTTCACATATTTTTTGTAAATTGCCAATAATTATTTTAAATGGAATCTACACCTATCAAATCTGATGAAGCTAACCGATTAAAAGCTTTACGCAATCTAAAAATATTAGATACCGCGCCAGAAAAACAATTTGATGAAGTTGCCGAATTGGCTTCATTGATTTGTGAGACTCCTGTGGCATTAATTTCATTACTAGATAAAAACAGACAATGGTTTAAATCTTGTATTGGTTTTTCAACTAAAGAAACTGAACGAGAAGTTTCATTTTGTAATTTTACCATTAATAGCGATAAGGACATATTTGAAATCCCTGATGCTAGAATCGATTCAAGATTTAAAAATAATCCTTTAACTTTTGGAGATGAGCCTGTTATTTTTTATGCCGGAGTCGCTTTAAAAGACGATAATGGCTTTGCCTTAGGAACCCTTTGTGTAATAGATCACGAACCTAAAACGCTAAATGAAAAGCAAAGAAAAGCATTAATGTATTTAGGAAATCAGGTAGTACAACTTTTCAATATTCGTTTAAAAAACAATATTTTAAGGGAATCAAAAAAGTTACTTACTGAAAAAAATAATCAATTAAAGAATTTTGCTGGAGTTGTATCTCACGATATGAAAATGCCGCTTGCCAATATGATTGTGACCATCGATATTTTGAAATCCAAATACGGCAAGAAAATAGATGAAGCTGGGATAAATTACTTAAGAAATTTAAAGCAGTCTGCGTTTAAACTCAGCGACTACATAAGTAACATTTTAACTCACTATGAATCTGATTCTATCACGGATGGAAATCAAGTTGAAGAGTTTGAAATCAATACATTAATAGATGATATTATTGAGATGTTAGATGTTTCTGAAGATTATGAAATTCATTATCCTAAGGATATTAAACTCGTAACGAATCGTGTAGCTGTAGAGCAAATTCTTCTTAACCTAATCGGAAATTGTTTTAAATACAACGACAAAAACAAAATAATAATTCGTATTGAGTGTTATGAAGATGATGGTTATTATAATTTTGTGGTAACCGATAATGGAATTGGTATTCCAAAAGAAAAACAAGCCCATATTTTCGATTTATTTACTACAGCAGCAGATAAAGACAGACGTGGCAGTAAAGGAAATGGTATTGGCTTATCTACCGTTAAAAAAATTATTAGAAATCTTGGTGGAGATATTAAAGTAGAATCTAAAGTTGGAATTAAAACAAGCTTTAAATTTTTTATAGAAAAGGAGTAACTTCTTCTTAATCAACGTTTTTTATATGATACAGTTTAAAAACCCCGATTATCTGTATTTACTTTTCTTAGTGTTGATTCCCATATTAATTCATTTATTTCAGTTAAGAAAATTCAATAAGGTTGATTTTACCAACGTTGCTGTTTTAAAAGTATTACAACTACAATCTAGAAAAAGTAAAAAGCTTAAAAAGTACATCTTATTATTACTTCGTGTTTTGACTATTACAACATTAGTTTTAGCTTTTGCACAGCCATATATTCCTGCTTCTAATCAAGCTCTAAAAGATACGAATTACACTATTTATTTAGATAATTCTTTTAGCATGCAAATGCCAAGTAATAAAGGAAATTTACTTAAAAAAGCACAGCAAGAACTTATTGAGTTAGTCCCCAAGAATGCAAATATTAACCTGTTTACTAATTCAAATTCGTTCAAAAATTTAAACTCTTCAACTTTTCAAAAAGAATTACTCAATATTGAATTTACACCAGAAGAATTAGATTTGGAAAATGCTGTTCGAAAGGCCGAAATGCTGAGTAAAAACGAACAATCACTTTCTAAGATTATTTTGATTTCCGATTTTCAGTCAACTAAACCAATAGATTACAACCAACTTTTACAAAACGAGAATCTAAGTTTATTACAAGTAAAACCTCAACCAAAAATTAATTTCAGTATCAATGAAATTCAAATTGATAACGAAAAAAATAGCTTAGTTATAAACCTTAACGCTTCTCAAAAAGCTGAAGAAAGTATACAAGTTTCTATCTGGAATAAAAACAAGCTTTTAGCCAAACAATTAGTAGAATTTAAAGGAACTCAACAAGAAAGTTTAGAAATTACTTTAGCAGATCAAGAAATTGCATTTGGGAGAATTGAAATTGAAGATGATGCGCTGCAATATGACAATCAGTTTTTCTTTAGTATTAACCCAATTAAAAAGATTAATGTATTGAGCATTTTTGAAGAAGATAATAAATTTCTTGAAAAAATATTTTCGAAAAATGAATTCAATTTTACAGAGTTTTCTACTCAAAATCTAGATTATTCTGAGATAAAGAATAGCGATTTTATCATTTTAAATGGCCTAAAATATATTCCTACACAGTTACAAAATAATTTAATAGAATTTGTAAACAACAATGGCTCTGTAAGCATTATACCTAGTTTAGATGCTGATTTTTCTAGCTATAATACTTTTTTAAATAGTATAGATTTGCCTAGACTTGAAAACCGAAAAAATAATACTCAAAAAATTACCAACATAAATTTTGAACATCCGTTACTTCAAAATGTTTTTACTAAAAATATTTCGAATTTTGAGTATCCTTCAACTAAAGCTCATTTTAAAATTAAAAGCAATAACACACCAATTTTTAGTTTTGTAAATAAGGAAGCTTTTCTAGTTTCAGAAAACAAAGCTTATCTATTTACTTCAAGCCTTAATTCTCAAAACTCCAACTTTAAAAATTCTCCGTTAGTAGTTCCTACTTTTTACAATATGGGTAGAAATAGCGTTTCACCAACAGATATATTTAATTTCACAAATCAAGCTGCTTCGTTTCAAATAAATGCAAACTTAGCAAAAGATGATGTTATTAAAATGCAGAAAGACGAGCAAATTTTAATACCACAACAACGTAGTTATACTGAAAATACAATTATAAAAACAAACGAATTAGACCTTGAAGCTGGCACCTATGAAGTAGTTTACCAGGATTCGATTTACCAATTTCTTAGTTTTAATTATCCAAGGACAGAAAGTGAGCTAAATTACCTGCAAAATTCACAATTAGAAGACAAAGCGAAATTAAGCAACATAAATAGTTTTTTTGAAAATGAATTACGACTAAAAGAAGTAAATCAATTTTGGAAAACCTTACTTATATTAGCCATACTTTTTTTAATCTTAGAAGTGCTTGCATTACGATACCTTAAATAATCTAACATGAGAATTCTTGTCAAATCAGCAAAAATTATAGATCATTCAAGTCCATTTCATTTAGAGACGAAAGATCTTTTAATTGAAAATGGGAAAATTTTACAAATTGAAGATGAGCTTAACGCTGATGCTTCAAAAGTATACCAAGGTAAAGATTTACACATTTCTCCGGCTTGGTTTGATGCTGGCGTTTCTTTTGGTGAACCAGGTTTTGAAGACAGAGAAACCATAAAAAACGGATTAAATGTAGCCGAAAAAAGCGGCTTTAGTGATATAGCCCTTGTAGCAAGCAATTCGCCTTGTACCGATTCTAAAAACATCTTAGAAAGTTTAAGAGAAAAATCTAAAAATACTACAACAAAACTACATCCAATTGCTAGTTTAACTCAATCTATGAATGGTAAAGATTTAGCGGAATTGTACGATCTTTTTCAGTCTGGAGCTAGAATGTTTTCAGACGATTTACAAGCTATTGATAATCCAAATTTACTGAAACTTGCTTTACAATACACACAAAGCTTTGGTGGTTGCGTATCTTCTTTTCCAATAGACCATAGAATAGCCTATAATGCCCAAGTTCATGAAAGTGAAAACAGTACAAAATTAGGGTTAAAAGGTATGCCAAGTTTAGCTGAAGCTCTTCAAATAAATCGAGATTTAGCCATTTTAGAATATACGGGAGGAAGTTTGCATATTCCTTTAGTTAGCACAGCAGACGGAATTGCTTTAATTGAAAATGCAAAAAATAAAGGTTTACAAGTATCATGTTCGGTTGCAATTCATCATTTATATTTTACTGATGAGGGGATTTCAAATTTCGATGCTAATCAAAAAATGTTTCCTCCTTTACGCTCTACTAAAGATGTAAATGCATTGCAAGAAGCCGTTAAAAAGGGTGTTGTAGATTTTGTAACCTCAGATCATAGACCTAAAAATCAAGAATTGAAAGAAGTTGACTTTTTCTTGGCTGAATATGGTAGCATAGGCTTAGAAAGTGCTTTTGGTGCTTTAAATAAACTATTTGGACCTGCATTAAGCGTTAAAATGCTAAACAATGGTAGAAAGGTTTATCAAATTGAACAACAGCCTGCGATTAATGAGCAATGCAAAGGGAAGTTTACTTTGTTTAATACTTCAGAAAAATATGTATTTTCTAAAAAAGACATTTTATCTAAATCTAAAAATTCAATTTTTCTAAATGAAGAATTACACGGTAAAGTGATCGACTTAATTTAACCATATGAAAAACTTAAAAAGTAATATTTACTTTAAAGTAGGAACCATAATTATTATCGTTCTTTTACTTTTAATTCCTACATCTATGATTAAAAGCTTAATCGTAGAAAGAGAACTAACCAAGCAAGATGCTATTGAAGAAGTAAGTGCTAAATGGAGTAAATCTCAAACTATTTCTGGTCCGTTTATTACGGTTCCATATATTGAATACCATAGCGTTAAAGGCAAAGATGGTGAGCCAGATACGGTAAAAAAAGTAAGAAATTACTTACATATCTTACCTACAGAATTAAGAGTTGATGGAGAACTCTTCCCAGAAAAAAGAAATCGTGGTATTTATGAAATCGTAGTATATAATTCGAAGCTCAATCTTTCTGGAGATTTTAGTGAAATTGATTTTAGTAAATACGATATTCCTATTGAAAATATTGAATTTGAAAAAGCAAAATTTAGCTTAGGGATTAACGATTTACGAGGCATTAAAGAACAAGTTATTTTAAAATGGCTTGAAGATGAAATCTATTTTGAACCCGGACTTGTAAACTATAATGTTGTTTCTAGCGGAATTAACAGTGCAATAACTTTAGACCCTAAGCTAAATGCTAACTATAAATTTTCTTTAGATCTCAATTTAAAAGGAAGTCAATATTTATACTTTACACCAACAGGAAAAAACACCAATATTAGTCTAAAATCTACTTGGAATAATCCTAGTTTTAATGGGGCATTTCTACCAGACCATCACGAAATAACAGAAAATGAATTTGTGGCGAACTGGAATGTGCTACATTTAAACAGAAATTTTCCACAATATTGGTCAGGTAGTAAGTATAAAATTAATGACTCTGCTTTTGGAGTAGACCTTTTATTGCCAGTTGGCAACTATCAAAAGTCTTACCGAAGCATTAAATACGCAATTTTATTTATTGGTTTTACCTTCCTAGTTTTTCTATTCATTGAACTTTTAAATCGTATTTTCTTACATCCAATACAATATGTATTAGTCGGCTTGGCGCTGATCGTATTTTTCACTTTATTATTATCAATTTCAGAATACATCAACTTTAATTATGCATTTATAGCATCTGCCTTAGCTACTTTATTGTTAATTGCAGGTTACGTAAAAGCCATTTTAAAATCGAATAAGCTTACTTTGCTAATTACTGGTATTTTATTGATTTTATACACATTTATATTTGTAATTATACAATTGCAGAATTATGCTTTACTTATCGGAAGTCTTGGAGTATTTATTATCCTTGGTATAATAATGTTTTACTCAAGAAAAATTGATTGGTATAATTTAAATTTAAACAAAGAAAAGGAAGATGAGTAATTCTTTTAAAAATCCAGAACGGAAAGGTAAAACAGCAGCAATTGTGGGATACTTAACCATATTTGGTAGCATTTTAGCTCTTTTTTTAAACAGTGAAGAAAACAAGACTAAGTTTGGAAGTTTTCACATAAGGCAAGGTTTAGGATTAAACTTAGTTTTCATACTATTTGGTGTTATTTTAAATGGAGTTTTTGTTTACCTGAGCGAATTTCAAAACCTAATGGTTTCTTCTGCTTTCTATTTAACCTATTTTATACTTTGGATGTATGGGTTTGTAGCAGCCGTTTCTGGAAAAGAAAAAAAAGTACCTATACTAGGAAACCTATTTCAAAAAACATTTAAAACTCTAACTTAAATGACTACAAAAAATTTAAGCTTAACGCACAATATAAAACCTTCTAATTTAAACGGAAAAGCTCCGCTATTACTTTTATTGCATGGTTATGGTAGTGATGAAAACGATTTGTTTTCTTTTGCCAGTGAATTACCAGATGAATACATTATTGTATCGGCAAAAGCACCATATAGTTTACAGCCATACGGAAATGCTTGGTATGCTATAAATTTTGATGCTGAAGGCGGAAAATTTTCTGATACAGAACAAGGTATAAAATCAAGAGAACGTATCATGCAATTTATAGATGAATTAGTTGAAGCTTACCCCATAGATGCAAATAACATTAATCTACTTGGCTTTAGTCAAGGTGCCATTTTAAGTTTTGCTTGCGCACTCTCCTACCCTTCAAAATTCAAGAAAATTATAGGACTCAGCGGTTATGTTGATAAAAATTTGCTAGTGAATGATTACGAAAAAAATGACTTTTCAAATCTTAAAATTTACAACTCTCATGGAAGTGTAGACCAAGTTATTCCAGTGAAATGGGCAAGAAATAATAAACCCATTTTTGAAAATTTACATCTTGATTTTAAATATGAAGAGTTTCCTGTAGGTCACGGAGTTGCTCCACAAAACTTTGCAAGTTTTAAGAATTGGCTATTAAGTTAACTTGTAGCTAAACAGTATTTAATTTACTTCTACATGAATATGGTCGTCATGCCTTACCGTGCCGCAACCATGGTAAACAAATTTGTCATTTTCTAAATCTAGACGTGACTTAAGGTGAGGCTCTATAAAAATGGTATGTACATCTTTTTCACTCAAAAAGGTATTTATAAAGTTACGATTTGCAGTTTTTGAAAATTGAAGCTGCGGATTAATACTACCTAGCGTAACATACTTTGTGAAATCATATTGCTTGTAGCCTGTTTCTAAGCATTCATTTATTTGATTAACTTCACCATTATTGGGACTTTCAAAAATACCGTAACCGCTAAAAGATGGTTTAGCATTGGTCAACTTCGTTCCATCTTTATAAATAAAAGTAATGTCAATTTTTTTACCATCATTATGATAGCGATGCGGTAACAGCGGGAAACCATCGATGAAAGGAAAATTAGCATCAAGATAAACTAATTGAATACCAGGATTTTTAATGGAAATTTTCTTTCCAGCATTTTGAATAACTTCTTGCAAACTTGCAGTTACGTAATTTCGATTGGTCCAACTATAAAAGATAGAATGCGGCTTTACAAATTCATTAGAAACAATTTTTTCTCTACCAAATAAAGGAGCAATTTTAGGAACAAGCACAAAAGTTGAAAAAGTATAAAGACCAATAAAAATGAAGATGCTTATGGCTAAATTCTTTATTTTAAATCTTTTAGAAATCAATATCGTTAATAAAAAGACTAATCCGCCAATTTGCGTAATTGCTGTAAGTAATAAAAAAAATAGTGCTTTACTAAAAAGTAAAAGATATCTCTTTTTCCTACTTAAATTTTTATTGGGGTAAGAATCAGTTGAGTTAAAATATCGAATACGCTGTAAAATAAAAAGCATCAGTTAAATACTATATTATTTAATTAAACTTAAGATTTGATCTTTGGGTCTACCTATAACTGCATTTTGATTTACAACCACTATAGGCCTTTCAATTAATTTTGGATGATTATGCATAGCTTCAAAAAGATCTTCATCGCTAAGTGTTTTTCCTTTAAACATTTCTTTCCAAACCTTTTCATTTTTTCGTATTAAATCAATAGGCTCAACATTTAGTTTTTGGACTAGGTCTTTTAATTCTTCAATACTTGGTACATGGTCTAAATACTTGATAATTTCAACATCTATCCCTTTTTCTTCTAATAGTTGAAGACCTTCTCTAGATTTTCTACACCTTGGATTATGATAAATTTTTGCTGTCATGATTCATATAATTAATTAGCTTCACTTTTTTGTCCCATCATCATTAAATACGCTTTTAAAAAAGAATTGATATCTCCATTCATAACTGCATCAACATTTCCTGTTTCGTGTGCAGTTCTAACATCTTTCACTAATTTATAAGGATGCATAACATAATTTCGAATTTGGGACCCCCATTCTATACTTTTTTTGTTAGCTTCAATTTCTTTACGCGCAGCTTGCTGTTTTTCTAATTCTATTTGGTATAGTTGAGACTTCAGCATTTTAATTGCTTTCTCTCTATTTTCTAATTGTGAACGTGTTTCTGAATTATGAATAACAATACCAGATGGCTCATGAGTTAGAATCACTTTAGTCTCTACTTTATTTACATTCTGTCCTCCTGCTCCGCTAGAACGTGCAAAATCCCAACTTATATCTGATGGATTAATTTCTATTTCAATAGAATCGTCTGCGAGCGGATAAACGTAAACGGAAGCAAATGAAGTATGTCTTTTTGCATTACTATCAAATGGTGATATTCTAACCAAACGGTGAACGCCATTTTCACCTTTTAACCAGCCAAAAGCAAATTCACCTTCAATTTCTAAAGTAACTGTTTTTACACCAGCAACATCTCCTTCTTGGTGATTTAACTCCTTAATTTTATAGTTTCTTTTTTCTGCCCACATCATGTACATGCGCATAAGCATTTCTGCCCAATCACAACTTTCTGTACCGCCAGCGCCAGCTGTAATTTGCAAAACTGCAGACAATTGGTCGCCTTCATTAGAAAGCATATTTTTAAACTCTAACTCTTCAATTGCGTTTATGGCTTTTTCATAACGGGCAATCACATCTGCTTCTTCCGCTTCATCTTCTTTAAAAAATTCGAGTAACACTTCTAAGTCTTCGGTAAAATTAGAAGCTTCTTCAAAATCTTTTACCCATTGCTTTTCTGCATTAATTTTTTGCATTAGCAGCTGTGCTTCTTGTGGCTTATCCCAAAAATCTGGTGCAAAAGTTTTTTCTTCTTCGTTAGCTATTTCAATACGTTTGGCATCTAAGTCAAAGATATTGTTTTAAGTAAGTGAGACGTTTTTTAAGTTCTTGAATATGTTCTGTATTTATCATGTGCTTACTTTATATGAAGTTAAAAACAAATGTAATTTATTCAGGAATAAAGCTAATAACTTTCTAAATATTTTTTAGCTTTAACTCAAAAATTACTATGCATATCGATTTAAGAAGTGATACCGTAACCAGACCTACAAAAGGAATGTTAGATGCCATGTTTAACGCTAAAGTGGGTGACGATGTTTATAAAGAAGACCCAAGTGTGAATGCGCTGGAAAATTATGTAGCCGATTTTTTTGGAAAACCTTCTGCGCTTTTTTTCCCAACAGGAAGTATGGCAAACCAAGCTGCTATAAAATTACACACCAATCCAGGAGAGCAACTTATTTGTGACAAATGGGGACATGTTTATAATTATGAAGGCGGTGGAGTTTCCTTCAACTCTGGAGTATCTTGTAAACTTGTAGACGGAACACGTGGAAAAATCAATACTCAGCTTGTAGAAAATGCAATTAATCCACCTGATTTTTACCATAGTCCAAAAACTAGTTTGGTTTGTGTAGAAAACACAACTAATAAAGGTGGTGGTGCTTGTTATGACTTAGAAGAACTTAAAAGTATATATGCAGTTTGCAAAAAACACGGATTGGGCTATCATATGGACGGAGCACGAATTGCAAATGCTATAGTTGCTAAAAAACATGATCCCAAAGAATTTGGAAAGATGTTTGACACCATTACCATTTGTCTTTCTAAGGGTTTAGGTGCCCCCATAGGAACAGTTTTGGTTGGTAACGAAGAAATTATGCAAAATGCAATGCGAGTAAGAAAAGTATTGGGTGGCGGAATGCGACAAGTTGGCTTTATGGCCGCCGCTGGATTATATGCGCTTAAAAACCAATTTAACCGACTTGAAGATGATCACAAAAAAGCTACTGAAATAGGAAAAATGTTGGAGGATTTAAGCTTTGTGAGTGAAGTTGAACCCATTGAAACCAATATTATTATCTTTTATTTATCTGAAAAAGTTTTAGCAACTGATTTAATGAGCAATTTAGAAAAGCTAAATATGAGAATTAGTGATATGGGTGAAGGCAAAATGAGAATTGTAACTCATCATGACTATACAGATGAAATGCACGAGTACTTATTAAAAAATTTTAAGAACGCTTACTAATTAGATTCATTTTTTAAAAAATGAAACATCTTTCCCATTACAACTACATGTGGAAAAGTAATTGCTGCGATAAAGGTAAATAACAAGCTGTAAAACATTTTGGTTTCGTAGAA
>CBFIGU010000061.1:0-14819 GCA_965662165.1 Psychroflexus sp. | reverse complement strand
AACCTGCAATACCAACATGAGATGCAATTAAACATCGCTCTCCAATTACTGTATCGTGACCTATTTGCACTTGATTATCTATTTTGCTACCTTTTTTAATTCTGGTGATTCCAGTCACTCCGCGATCTATAGAACATAAAGCACCGATTTCTACATCATCTTCAACAACAATACTTCCACAAGACTCAAGTCTTTCAAAAGCATTTTCTCTCTTTTTGTAGTAGAAAGCATTTGCTCCTAACACCGTTCCTGAGTGAATTTCGACATGGTTTCCAATTTCTACACCATCATAAATTGAAACGTTGCTGTGTATGATACAGTTTTTACCGATTTTTACATGATTACCCACAAATGCGTTAGGTTGTATTACAGTTCCTTCCCCAATTGAAGCAGATGCAGAAATGGACTGAGTTGCAGGTCGAAAAGATTTAAAATGCGTAGAAATTTTATTAAAATCTGAAAATGGATTGTCAGAAATAAGTAAAGCTTTGCCTTCTGGGCATAGAACTTTTTTATTTATTAAGACAATGGTTGCTTTAGATTGAAGCGCTTTGTCATAATACTTAGGATGATCTACAAAAACAATATCTCCTTTTTCTACGACATGAATTTCATTCATTCCTAAAACTGGAAAATCTGCATCACCTACATATTCGCAACCAATAATCTGAGCAATTTCTTTAAGACCGTATGTTCTAGGAAACTTCATATGTTATTATTCTTTAACACGCTCTTTATAAGTACCTTTTTCTGTTTCAATTCTAATTTTATCGCCTTCGTTGATAAAAAGTGGAACGTTTACTTCAGCTCCTGTCTCTACCGTTGCTGGCTTAGTGGCATTTGTAGCCGTATTTCCTTTTACGCCTGGCTCAGTATGTGTAACTTCTAACGTAACCGATGCTGGCATATCTACAGAAAGTGGTGTATCGTTCTCCGTATTGATTAACACTGTAACTACTTCGCCTTCTTTCATAAGCTTTGGTGCATCTAAAGCAGCTTCTAATAAACGAATTTGTGTGTAATCTTCTGTATTCATGAAGTGATAAAATTCCCCTTCTTGGTATAAAAATTGAAACTTATGGGTTTCTACACGAACTTCATCAATTTTATGACCTGCAGAAAAAGTATTATCAATTACTTTTCCGGTGGTTACACTTTTCATCTTAGTTCTTACAAATGCAGGGCCTTTTCCAGGCTTTACATGTAAAAATTCAGTTATTTTATAAATATCATGATTATACTTGATGCATAAACCATTTCTAATATCACTAGTCGTTGCCATAAATAAATTTAATTTGTAAAATATCCTTTCATAATTCCGCGTTGGGAATCTTTAATAAATTGTAAAATCTCATCTCGTTCTGGAGTTGCTTCCATTTCTGCTTCAATAATTGAAACCGCTTGAGAGTTGTTGTAATTTTTTTGATAGAGAATACGATAAATATTTTGAATTTCTCTAATTTTTTCAGTTTCAAAACCCCTTCTTCTTAATCCTACAGAATTAATTCCTACATAGGATAAAGGCTCGCGTCCTGCTTTTACAAATGGAGGTACATCTTTACGAACTAAAGAACCTCCTGTAATAAATGCATGATTACCAACGCTACAAAATTGTTGTACTGCTGCCATTCCTGCTAAAACCACATGATCTCCAACTGTAATATGACCTGCCAGAGTAGAATTGTTTGAAAAAACACAATTGTTACCCACAATACAATCGTGAGCAATATGACTATAAGCCATAATCCAACAGTTTTCTCCTACTCTTGTTTTCATTCGATCTGAAGTTCCTCTGTTAATGGTAACACATTCTCTAATGGTAGTATTATCACCAATTTCTGTAACAGTGTCTTCGTCTTCAAATTTTTTATCTTGTGGAATTGCTGAAATTACAGCTCCTGGAAAAATACTTACATTCTTACCAATTCGGGCTCCTTCCATTATAGTTACATTAGAACCTATCCAAGAACCTTCGCCAATAATAACATTGTTATGAATTGTAGTAAAGGGCTCTATAACTACATTCTTTGCAATTTTAGCTCCTGGATGGACGTATGCTAAAGGTTGATTCATTAATTTTCTTGTTTTTGTTTAACAATTTGTGCCATCAGTTCAGCTTCACAAGCTAACTTTCCATTTGCATACGCATAACCTTGCATATGGCAAATACCACGTCTTATTGGGGTAATTAATTCTAATTTAAAAATTAAAGTATCTCCTGGCGTTACTTGACGCTTAAATTTTACATTATCTATTTTCATGAAAAATGTTAGATAATTTTCTGGATCTGGCACTGTGCTTAGGGCAAGTATTCCCCCTGTTTGTGCCATAGCTTCTATTTGAAGTACTCCTGGCATAACGGGTTTACCAGGAAAGTGACCAACGAAAAACGGTTCGTTCATCGTAACATTTTTCATACCAATTACGTGTTTGTCTGATAATTCAAAAATTTTATCGACCAACAAAAATGGACTACGATGCGGTAGTCTTTCCATAATTTGGTTTACGTCATAAAGTGGTTCTGAATTGAGATCTATTTGTGGTACTTTATTCCTTTTTTCTAATTTAATAATTTTTGCCATTTTTTTGGCAAACTGTGTATTAATAGTATGTCCTGGCTTATTAGCAATTACTTTACCACGTATTCTAGTTCCTATTAAAGCTAAGTCACCAATTACATCTAACAATTTATGTCTAGCAGCTTCATTAGGATAATGTAAATCTAAATTATCTAATATTCCATTAGATTTAACTGATATATTGTCTTTATCGAAAGCTTTTTTTAAGCGCTCCATATTGGTTTCAGACAATTCTTTATCTACATAAACAATAGCATTATTTAAATCGCCTCCTTTTATTAAACCATGCTCTAACAAAGCTTCTAATTCATGTAAAAAACTAAAAGTTCTTGCGTTGCTAATTTCATCTTTAAAATTATCCATTGAAGAAATGGAGGCATTTTGAGTTCCTAAGACTTTAGTACCAAAGTCCACCATAGTGGTAACTTGGTAATTATCTGCAGGCATCACTATTATTTCTGAACCTGTTTCTTCATCTGCAAAGGAAATAACATCTTTAACAATATATTCTTCTCTTTCAGCTTCTAATTCAGTTATCCCAGCTTTCTCGAGTGCTTCTACAAAATACTTAGAAGAACCATCCATAATTGGTGGTTCGGATGCGTTTAATTCAATGATTACGTTATCAATACCTAAACCAACACAAGCAGCTAACACGTGTTCTGAAGTATTAATTGGAACTCCATTTTTCTCTAAACTTGTACCACGGTCTGTACTCGTTACCAAATTTGCATCTGCTGGAATAATTGGGCATCCCTCTAAATCTGTTCTTACAAAAGCATAACCGCAATTGGCTTTAGCGGGCTTAAAAGTTAAGCTTACTTGTTTACCTGTGTGCAAACCAACACCATCTAAGCTTACTTCTTTAGATATTGTGGTTTGTTTATTGTTGCTATCACTCATTTTTTAATGGTGTTTAGTTTCTAAACTATCTATTTTTTTAACTATTTCTGGCAAATTTTTAAAATGCACATAAGATTTGTTGTAATCTGAATAGCCAATGGCTGGAGAACCTTGTAGGACTTCATTATCTTTTACATTTCTACCTATACCTGATTGAGCTTGAATTTTTACATTATTACCAATTTGAATATGGCCAACAATTCCTACTTGGCCACCAATAACGCAATTAGATCCAATTTTAGTTGAGCCAGCTATTCCTGTTTGCGCTGCAATGACTGTATGCTTTCCAATTTCAACATTATGAGCAATTTGAATTTGGTTATCAAGTTTTACACCTTCTCTAATAATGGTAGAACCTAAGGTTGCTCGATCAATAGTTGTTCCAGCTCCAATATCAACATTATCTTCAACAATTACATTACCTATTTGTGGTACTTTTTTATATTCACCTTTATCGTTTGGAGCAAAACCAAAACCGTCCGCGCCAATAATGGCACCACCATGAACAACTACTTTATTACCAATAATGCATTCCGAATAAATTTTACCGCCATTGAACACTATAACATCGTCTCCAACAATTACATTATCACCTATATAAGTGTTAGGGTATATTTTAACGCGGTTTCCTATTTTTACATTCTTACCTATATAGGCAAATGCTCCAATGTAAACATCATCTCCATAAGATGCTGATTCACTGATGTAGCATGGTTGTTCAATACCGGATTTGTGTAATTTTATTTGATTGTAGTACTCTAAAAGTTTTGAGAATGCTTCATAAGGCTCATCAACTTTTATAAGTGTGGTTTTCAGCTTTTCAGCAGGTTTAAAATCTTTTGAAACTATACAAATACTTGCGTTAGTTTTGTATATGAAAGAAGTATATTTTGGATTAGCTAAAAACGTTAATGAACCTTCTTGAGCTTCTTCAATTTTTGAAAGTTTATCAACTTCTACGTCTGGAATCCCTTCAATGACTCCGTTCAGAATTTCGGCTATTTGAGTTGCTTTAAATTTCATTGTGACAAAAATAGAAAAAAAAGTCGATTAGATGGTTTTTGGGTAACACATATAATATTTGACTACAGGTTTGGCAAGTGCTTTAAGGTTTAATTGGTCTGATGCTTTAGAAACATCTTTAATCTTTCCGTTTTTATATAAAATATTAATGGGAGTTGTTAGAGTTTGATAGGCTAAGTTAGTGGTACTCCCGGTAAATACAAAATAGCTTACTTCCTCTTCTGTTAAATTATATTTTGCTTTAATCATTTCAGTTTTATTGAAAAATTTTTCTTTAGAAATAGGTTTACTTTTCAATTTAATTTTCAATAAATTCCTATTCAAAATCATTTCACATAATTCTTCTAAAACACGATCTCCGCAATTGGTCCATTCCTTAATAGCCGAGACAATATCATAATCATCTAATTTTGCAAAACTTTCCAAAATTTCATCTGTAATGACATCAATTTGGCCTTGCTGTTTCATGAAGAACAATAAACTTTCACTAGCTTGAAGTTTTACTTTATTTTGAATTAAGTATTTAGCTCTTTTCAACATTTTAATTAACAGCTGCTCAGCTACTAAGCCTGTTTTGTGCAAATAAACTTGCCAATACATTAATCGTCTCGCTACCAAAAATTTTTCTACTGAATAGATTCCTTTTTCTTCAACTACAAGTTGATGATCCTTTACATTTAACATTGTAATTAAGCGTTCAGAATTTATATTTCCTTCGGCTACACCAGTATAAAAGCTATCTCTTTTTAAATAGTCTAAACGATCTATATCTAATTGACTTGCTAATAATTGCGTTAAAAAAGATTTAGGATGTTGGTTGGTAAATAATTGAATAGCCAGACTTAGTTTACCTTCAAAATCTTCATTTAATTTTTGCATAAACTTCAGTGAAAGATGCTCATGACTTACTCCTTCAATTATACTATTTTCCATAGCATGAGAAAAAGGACCATGCCCAATGTCGTGTAATAAAATGGCAATGTATAAGGCTTCTTCTTCTTCTTCAGTGATCTCAATACTTTTAAATCGTAGTACTTGAATTGCTTTTCGCATTAAATGCAAACAACCCAACGCATGATGAAAACGTGTATGTTGCGCTCCAGGGTATACCAGATGCGAAAGTCCCATCTGAGATATTCTTCTTAAACGCTGAAAATAAGGGTGTTCTATTAAATCGAAAATCAATTCGTTTGGTATGGTAATAAAACCATAAATTGGATCGTTAATAATCTTAAGTTTGTTTCTTTGAGACAAGTTGATTAATTTTAATAACAAAGATACATATATATGTCTAACATAAGCTTACTCTGGGTTGACGATGAAATTGATTTATTAAAACCCCACATTATATTCTTAGAAAAAAAAGGCTACCAAGTTACCACATGCCAGAGTGGAACTGAAGCACTTGAAGAAATTGAAGAAAATAATTTTGACATTATTTTTCTTGATGAAAATATGCCAGGCTTAACAGGCTTAGAAACTTTAACCGAAATTAAAGCCATTAAGGATCATATTCCTGTGGTTATGATTACTAAAAGTGAAGAAGAATACATCATGGAAGAAGCTATTGGCTCAAAAATTGCCGATTACCTTATTAAACCTGTAAATCCTAATCAAATTTTACTGAGTTTAAAGAAGAACTTAGATCATGATCGTTTGGTGACCAATAAAACTACGTCAAACTATCAACAAGAGTTTAGGAAAATTGCTATGGAATTATCTTCCGTTAGCACTTATGAAGATTGGATTGAGTTGTACAAGAAATTAATATACTGGGAATTACAACTTGAAAATGTTGAAAATACTGGCATGTTAGAAATTTTAGAACAACAAAAAACAGAAGCCAATAACGAATTTTTTAAATTTATTGAAAACAATTATCAATCTTGGTTTGAAAATTCAGATGAAGCGCCTACCCTATCGCATACTGCTTTCAAACGATATGTGTTACCAGAAATTAGTGGTGAACAACCTACTTTATTAGTGGTTATTGATAATTTACGGTATGATCAATTTAAAACTTTTGAAGACGTAATTCAATCTTACTATAAATCAAAAAAAGATCATGCTTATTATAGCATATTACCTACAGCAACACAATATGCTAGAAATGCTTTCTTCTCAGGTTTAATGCCATCAGAAATGGAACGTCTATTTCCTGAATATTGGTTAAATGACACTGATGAAGGCAGCAAAAACCAGTATGAAAATGAATTTTTAGAAGCCCAATTAAAACGCTTGGGTAAAAAAATTAATTATGAGTACCATAAAATAACCAGTTTACAAAAAGGCAAAAAATTAGCTGAGAATTTTAGATCACAAAAAAACCTAGATTTATCTGTAGTAGTATATAATTTTGTAGATATGCTTTCTCATGCTAAAACAGAAATGCAGGTAATTAAAGAACTGGCTGGTGATGATAAATCTTATAGATCACTAACCTTAAGTTGGTTTAAAAATTCTGCTTTGTTAGATATTATTCAGCAAGCAAAACAAATGAATTTTAAGTTGGTGCTCACTACAGACCATGGAACCATTAATGTAAATACACCTACTAAAGTAATTGGAGACAAAAACACAAGCTTAAATTTACGTTATAAAACAGGAAAAAGCTTAACCTACAACAATAAAGATGTGTATGCTGTTAAAGACCCGAAGAAGATTCATTTACCATCAATAAACATGAGTAGCTCTTTTATTTTTGCTAAAGGAGATTACTTTTTAGCTTATCCTAATAATTATAATTATTATGCAAATTATTATAAAAACTCATTTCAACACGGCGGTATTTCTTTAGAAGAAATGATTATTCCATTAGCTATTTACACACCAAAGTAAAATTATAAACAAACGTATTAAATAGCTAGTTTTAAGTAGCTAGTTTTAAATAGCTAGTTTTAAGTAGCTAATCCTGTAATTATTATTCGAAATCAATTTCATTTGAATCGATTGTATTATATGAATATGGTATTCGTATAATTCATAAGCAAAATTATTGAATATATATCTTTTTAATTAAAAAGATATATATTTGACATTGTTAAAATAATTAACACTGTATATTTGTTTTAAATTTAAGGTCTTATTCGTCAATATATTAGACATTTTAAGGCATTATTTTTCTTTATAAATTTTAGCTTATGAAAAATAGATACATTTTGGTTTTATTATGTTTCTGGTTTTCTTTTGGGTTTGCACAAGAAATAAAACTAGATAGTTTAAAGCAGGTGCTTAAAACTAATCATCCTACTGAAAAAGCAAAAGCCTTATACGAATTATCTAACCACTACAGAAGAGTAGATTCTACACTTTATAAAAAGTATTTGAACGAAGGACTAAAATTAGCTGAAGCAACTGGGAGTGAAAAAGATGCATTAAATTTAGGGTTCTTAGAATGCAAGTGGTTGTTTTTTAAAAAACGTGATTACAGAGAAGTAACAAAAATAGCAGATTCACTATTACCATTGGTCAAGAAACTTGGAATGAAAAAGCTTCAAGCAGATTTTCATAATTATAGCGGTAGTGCTTACAGTAAATTATCAGAATACCCAAATGCCATTGTTCAATTCTTAGAATCTTTAAAAGTGGCAAAAAGTCTGGATGATAACCCATCCTTTGTTGCTAATGCAGGTAACAATGTAGGCATGGCTTTTTTAAATATGGAACGCTACGACCAAGCCATCACCTACTTAAATAACTCATTAGAATACCAAGCCAAATACGATTCGCAGATAAAAGCACATACGTATTGGAATTTAGGTATTTGCTATATGAAAAAGCTAGATTACGATATAGCGATAGATATTTTTAGAAAAGGAGTTAGTGAAGCAAAACGTGTAGATGATTCATATGCAGCAGCAGGAAATCAATTATGTATAGGAGCTGTTTACTTAAGAAAAGATGATGTTACAAACGCAATTATTGAATACAATGAAGCTTATCAACTCGGCATAAAAGCTTCATTAGAACCTTTTAAACTCATTGAAGCCCTTAATGGACTAATTTATGCTCATAATGAATTAAATCAACCCGATGAAGCTTATAAATTTGTACAAGTTGCAGACAGCATTACTTCTCATCACCAACTATCTGATTTACGAAATCGTGAGTTTTTATTTTATAAAGCAACTAATTTACTAATGTTAGGTAAACACAGTGAAGCTCATGATGTGTTTAAACGCCATAATGCTGCTAGGGATAGCTTACAGAACACCAAGAATATTCAAATTATTCAAGCTAAAGAAACTGAATTTAGAACCCAAGAAAAAGAACAACAACTTAAGCTTCAAGAAGCAAAACTTGACTTCCAAAAAATACTAATCATACTTCTTGGAGTTGGAGCATTTTTTATAGTACTCTTTGCATTTTTAATTTACAGACAACAAAGACTGAAAATAAAACAGCAGCTTCAAGAACGTGAACTTAAGGAAGCTCTTCTTAAGATGGAAACTAACAAAAAACTGGAAGAACAGCGGCTTCGAATTTCGAAGGAATTGCATGATAATATTGGTTCTCAATTGACTTATTTAGTCAGTGGTGTTCAAAATATTGGGCGTAGCATGAAGAAAGCTACTAAAACTGAAACTTGGAAAAAATTAGAAGAACTTTCCGACTTTAGTCAACAAGCAATTGCAGACTTAAGGGATACTATCTGGGTAATGAATCATAATTTAATTAACCTAGATCATCTTTCAGAGAGACTCACCTACCTTGCACATAAAGTTTCTAACCTTACAGAAATAGAAGTATCCGTTAAGATTGAAGGTAGTAATGAACTCCAATTAGAACCTGCCCAAACCTTGAGTTTGTATCGCATAATTCAAGAAGGTGTGAACAATGCGGTGAAACATTCCAATGCTAATCACATCATAATTTATTTATATGTTGGAGAAATGATTAAAGTTAACATTACAGACGACGGACAAGGATATAACCCAGAAATGGTCACTAAGAGTAGTAATGGTTTGCGCAATATGAAATCTAGAGCTGAATCGCTTGGAGCAGCGCTTCAAATTACAAGCGATGCAACGGGAACTTCTATTGATTTAGAGTTTGTTGTAAAAAAACAAGTTGCTTAGAAATAATAATAAATATGCTAATTACCTTCTTAAGGTAATATTCCCAGTAGAAATCTTACCGTTGATATTTATTTTATACCAATAATCCTGAGAAGGTAGCAATTTTCCATTATAGGTGCCATCCCAAATAAATGGTGCGCGATCTGCTTCAATAATTAATTTCCCAAACCTATCGAAGATTTGGACACTAAACTGATTAAAATACGTATCGGCGGCTATTCTAAAAACATCATTAAATCCATCTTCATTAGGAGTAAAAAACTTTGGTATTACAATATGTAAAAATGGTATGGATTGCACACCACATTCGCTACTTTTCACCAATATTTGGTATCGACCGCCAGGTACTTCTTCAAAAATGGGAGAAGTTTGAAAAGTGAAACCATCTAGGGAAAACAAAAAATCTCCTGGATTAACTAACTCTATTACAATATCAGTATCATCTGTAAATATATTTTCAACTTGAGCAGTTTCTAATACCTGAACTTCAAAAGTTTTTGTTGCTGCACACCCATTTTGGGTGGTTTGCTCTACTGTGTAAATTCCAGATTGAGCTACTTCAATTTCTTGAGTAGTTTCACCCGTAGACCAAAGGTAACTTAGTCCTTCATTTTCTGAAGCCAATATTACGGTTTCCCCCGGGCAAATTTCAAAAAACTCAGGTTCATCTTCTGGTCTTGCATTAATACTTAAGCTAACTGGTGTTCGATTTGGGTTTACACAATTTCCTTCAACAGTTATGCTTTCGGCAAAATAAGTTCCTTCTGAGTTAGGTGCAAATTCGAAACTATTTTCTAATAATAAGTTTCCACCAACAGGAGAATCGTACCAATTAACCAAAATATTAGGATTATTTTCTATACTTAAGGTGGTGTCTTCTCCTTCACAAACAGAAACATCTCCCTGACTTATAGCAGGAATAAATTGACGTTGATTAATCTCAAAAATATTCGATACGCTATTGCATAATGTATTATTTACGTTAACTAAATCTTCTGCCACTAACACTCTATAAAACTGAGTTTCTTGAATATTAGTAAGCTCAAGAACTGGATCTGTTTCTCCAGGAATATTTTCCCAATTTTCGTTATCGAAACTTCGTTGCCACTGGTAAAAATGTTCATCGTAAACTGCAAAGTCTGGAACTGCATTAAGAATTAAATTTTCTAAGGAATCATTTTCACAAACACTAATGCTACTGTCGTCTTCTTCGTCAAAAATCTGCGTTAAATCTCCGCAAGATCTAAAAACAATATCGTCTATAGCTAAATCATTACCACAACCGCCATCTCCGTTATTAAGCATTTTTAATATTACAGAAGTTTGTCCTGGCAAAGTTTCAAAAGTAATGGCAAATTGCTGCCATGATGGAGTATTAAATGAACCTTGAATATTTCCGGTATCTCCTTCTGCCAATAGCTGAGTATCGGTTTCATCCCAAATTTGAAAACGAACATTTACAGGAATCCCAGTACCTGGACAAAAACCAGTGGAAGCATTGAATAGATTAACAAGAAATGCTGAAAATTCATAAGAGTTATTTTCGCATAAACCTTCAATAGGTATTTGAAAAAACAATCCGGCATCAAAATCTGCATTTACAATAAGTGCTTTTCCATTGGGGTTGCCTGTATTATCTGAAATATTATGAAAACCATCTAATTGCATTAAATTTGAAGAAATGGTATATTGTCCATCTTGCGTACCTTGGTTTACAAATTGATAAGAAGTAACCTCTGGACCTAATGCAGGCCCGTTGGTTATTCCTTGACCAAAATCTTCTTCGAAAATTGGCTCACCAGTGTTACCAGGACAAAAACTGATCTGTGAAAAAGTAACATTACTGAAAAAAAGAATTAAAACAATTGTAGATGCAATCTTCCAAATTTGCTGTAGCATAATTTTAAAGTGAATCGATTTTTAAATAAGGTTTAGAATTTGTAATAGATGGTTAATTTTATTCAATTTTTGCGTTTTTTACATATTTTTCTAACCATTGGTCTTGTTCCCATAGCATGTGCATAATACTTTCTCTTGCAGCATAACCGTGACTCTCTTTAGGTAGCATAACTAATCTTGCTGGAGCTCCCAGACCTTTTAATGCATTAAAATATCGCTCACTTTGCATAGGGTAAGTACCCGAATTATTATCTTCTTCTCCGTGAATTAATAGTAAAGGCGTTTTCATTTTATGCGCGTTCATAAATGGAGACATCGTATTATAAACTTCTGGCGCTTCCCAATAGTTTCTTTCTTCAGATTGGAAACCAAAAGGAGTTAAAGTTCTATTGTAAGCTCCGCTTCTAGCAATACCTGCAGCAAATAAATCTGAATGAGATAGTAAATTAGCTGTCATAAAAGCGCCGTAACTATGGCCGCCAACAGCTACTCTTTTTCTGTCTATATAACCTAATTGATCTACAGCATCTATAGCTGCTTTTGCATTGGCAACTAACTGCTCTTTAAATGTGTCATTAGGTTGATTATCCTGTTCTCCAATGATTGGAAAAGCTGCATCATCTAAAACAACGTATCCTCGATTTACCCAATAAATAGGAGAACCATAATAAGGATAGGTAAATTCTTTACTGCTAGAAGTTACCTGAGATGCACTTGCTTTGTCTTTGTACTCACGTGGATAAGCCCACATAATCATAGGCATTTTCTCTTTTTTATTCATGTCGTAACCAACTGGTAAATAAAGCGTTGCTGATAATTCTAAGCCATCTTCACGTTGGTAAGTAATCACTTCTTTATGTACATTTTGAATGGCTTCGAAAGGATTTTTAAAATCAGAAATTTGTTTTAATTCGTTATCATAAATATTACGCAAATAATAATTTGGAAAACGATTACTGCTTTCTCTTCTCACTAAAATATCACCTTTTTTAGCATCAATCATGTTTACAAAAGATTCAACATAATCACTTTCCGGAACTTGAAAAATTCGTTGAATTTGCTTCGTTTTTAAATTATATTGATCAACGAAAGGAAATTTACCTTCATCTGAATAGCCTTCTCCTGTTAATGTGAGTTTTTCATCAATTAAATGAAGTACAGCTTTATTGAATTCATTTTTATGAGTTACAAAATCTCCTGGATCTTGGTATGTATTTTGGTAATTTCTTTCATTAAATACTACTGCATCTTTTTCAGGTATATTCGGATTAAAAATACTGGTTTTTACGGTTCTATCATTCCACCAATATTCATAAATAACAGCTGTAGATGCATTTCCCCAGGTAATTCCAGAAAAACGTAATTCAGTTTTGATCAAAGCTTGTTTTTCATCTGTAAAAGGAGCAGAAAGTTGAAAAACTTGATCTCTGTATTCAGCTTCTTTATTGGCATCACCTTCATCTAAAGCTTCAACCCAAACTAAGGTTGAAGGATGGTCACTGCGCCAACTTATATTTCTAGGTCCGGTTCTTGTAGACATAAATCCTTTAGGCATTTCTTCAATTAAAGGCACTTCCGTAATTACATGGCTTAGTTTAGCGTTTTTATCATAAACTTTATAATCAGTAGGAAAACGATTATAAGTAACTAGATATGAGAATGGTTTTTTTACTTCAGATATAATAATATAGTTTCCATCTGGAGAATAAGAGATACTTCGATACATTGCTGCTGGCATAAATTCTTGGCTCTCCCCTTTTAAGTTTACAAAATCTATACTTGAAGTGGCTAAAACTTCAAAATTAAACTCGTCATCGCTATTTTTCAATAAATCTTGATAGGTTCTATTTTGTGCTTCAACTCCAGCTTCGTTTACCGAAACTGTTGGACCTGTTGGTATTTTGTTGCTGGTGTCTATTAAATTAGGTCTATTGTTTGGAAGGGTTTTTACCAATAAACCACTTTCGTCTGGCAACCAAACATAAGTAGTTCCTAAATTAGCATTTACTTCTGCTTCAGTTAATTGTTTAGCTTTCTGCTTTTTATAATCTATTAACCAAAGTTGATTTCCATTGTGAGTAGTTTGTGTAAAGGTGATGTAGTTTTGTTTTGGAGACCAACTGATATTTGCAATTTTTAGCGAATCTGGAAGTCCTTTAATTTCAATCTCTTTTTGCTTTTTGGGGTTGAATAATTTTATATAATCGTAAAAACGTGTTCTACTGGATATGTTTGTTTTGGGGTTAATTCTCAAACCGGCAAGACGTAATTCTTCTTCAGCTAAATCGCTTATACTTTCATATTGGCTTCTGTATAGCATTACCGCTTTTGTACCATCTGAACTTATACTCATGCCAGGTGGCATTTTTACATCGGCAAGTTCCATTATTTTTTCATGTGGCTCTTGATAATCTAAATCTAGTTGTGCAAAAGTGAGCATAGGCGATAAACAGATTAGAAATGTTGAAATATTTTTAGCTAAATTCATATTTAAAATACTTTAATTATGGCAATATAACTTAATTTGTAGACGATTTAAAACCAAAACATGTATAAACTTTTTATAATTTATTTTAAACTAAACAGTGTAAATTCTAAAATTAATTGGTAATGAAGAACTCCACTAAAAACGAATTTGTTAAGCTATCTAAATCCTGTTTCGCAGATTTAACTGAAAAAGCTAAAAATTCTGAAAGAAAAAGACATTTGGTAAGATTACATACTACAGATGAAGCAAAATTACATAGTATGATAAATGTTTTTACACAAGGCAGTTATGTACAACCCCATCGGCATTGGGTAAAAGATGAAGTTGGAAAATTAACTACAAAAGGGGAATCTTTTATTGCTTTAAAAGGTAAAGGTAGAATTATTCAATTTGATGATGATGGCAATGTAATAGACTTAGTAGACCTTGATGCAAGCCAACAAGATATGCTTTGGATACCTGAAAATTGCTGGCATACGGTGTTGGCTTTAAGTCCAGTTTTTATTGTTTTTGAAAACAAAACTGGTCCTTGGGATGCAGAAACCGACAAAGCTTTTCATTCTTCATTCCCTAGTGAAAATGCTAATAATCTAGAAAAATATGTTGAAGAATGGGAAAAATATTCGCTATAAAGCTGATTTGATACAGACTTACAATTTAAAAAATAAAGTGAATTTAAATTTCGCCTTCTAACAAATCAGGCCTGCGCTTCTTGGTATGCGCTAAAGCCTTTTCTTCTCGCCAAGCATCAATTTTAGCAAAATTGCCTGAAGTAAGTATTTTAGGTACTTGCCAACCTTTATATTCTGCTGGACGCGTATAGATAGGCGGAGCCAGTAGATTATCCTG
>CBFIGU010000060.1:0-15991 GCA_965662165.1 Psychroflexus sp. | reverse complement strand
TGCTAAAATATCAGCTTCAATATGCACAAATTCATCAATAACCCTTTTAATGGGAAACTCTCCGTGATTAACTAAAGGTTTTATATTTTCAATAATTACTCTTCGTTGCTCTTTTTTCATTCTATTTCTATAAAATTCTTGCCTAAATTAACTATAATTTGAGAATTTATAATAATTGAGCGTAGTTTTTTATTGAATAAATAGTTTATCAAAAACCTACAAGGTTTTCGTTGTTAATATTTTAGAATGCGTTTTCTAAATGAATGTAAAAGTCCACAAAAATTAGAAAAAATAGAAGATGAGTTTAAATCTGAATATTAGCCTAAAATTCGCTCTTTAATTACAGTCTGAACTATTTCAATAGCTACGTTGTTGTATTTGTTATAAGGAATTATAATATCTGCAAATTCTTTAGTAGGTTCTATAAATTGCTGATGCATGGGCTTCAATGTAGTTTGGTACCTGGTTAAAACTTCATCTAAGTCTCGACCACGCTCTTGTATATCTCTTTTCAATCTTCTAATTAAACGTTCGTCACTATCTGCGTGTACAAACATTTTGATATCGAACATATCTCTTAGTTCTTTGTGGGCCAAGATTAAAATTCCTTCAACAATCATTACTTTTTTAGGAAGTGTGGTTACGGTTTCTCCGGTTCGGTTGTGTTCTTTAAAGGAGTAAACAGGTTGTTCTACAGGAACACCAGATTTTAAACTGCTTAAATGTTCTTGTAGTAAAGCAAAATCAATAGATTTTGGATGGTCAAAATTAATTTTCTTACGTTCTTCGAAAGTTAAATGACTGGTGTCCATATAATAGGAATCTTGATAAATTACATCTACTTGATCGTGTTGCAATTCGTCTATAATTTGATTTACTACCGTGGTTTTTCCACTACCTGTACCACCAGCAATTCCTATAATGAGCATCTGTAAAATTTTTAACAAAAATACATTTTTATCTGTTTTAGACTACAGCAAATTCAAAAATTGAAGACCTAGCATAATTCCAGTATCATTGCTTCCGTTGTGATAAGATTGTACGTAATCTAGTCTTAAGAATCTAAATTTCCCTAAACCTAAATTCTCTAATCCAATATGAAACTCGTAGTATGGATTTCGCTCTTGGGTATACAAGCCTTTTCCACCAATTACTAAATTGTAATTGAGTTGATTAAGCAATGGAATTCGATTTAAAATAAAACCCTTAAACTGATGTTCTAAATGATATTCAGCATAATGATTTTGTGTGGAAAATGCATAATAATCTAATAATAAAAATCTCCCTGTGTAAGAAGTGGTAGTTTCAATATAGGTTTGGTTTCCATTAAAATGTTTATAGTCTAGGAAGGCCATTTGTTCGTTATTATTATGAATTAAACCCGCGTTTACTTCATAATTAAAACTTCCCCAATTTTTTAAGTTTACATTTTGTTGAATGCGAGTTCTCAGCATATCAAAATTATAATCATTAAAAGAACTGGCAAAGCCTTTTTCATAAACCAAACTAAAGACCGGATAGTCGTTATTAGGTATGTTATATTTACCATCTGGGCGATTAATGTATTCTTGGCCAAAACGAAATACGGCTCCAATTTTGCTAATCATGATTTGGTGATTGGTAAATAAATCTTTTCCCAATTGATTAGGAAATAAAGGATGGTTGCTGGTAAAACCAGGTTCATGTGTTACCCAAATTCTAGAACTTGTTGAGTTGTTCAGCGCATCTCGGTCTTCAAAGGCTAGACTGGCAAAAGCTTCAACTCCGTTGGTTATTTCATCTCTAAAAAAAACTTCAGCAAAGTTACGCTCATACATTTTCAAAAAACTTCGTTCGTAAAGTACTGCGGCAAGGGTGTTGATTAAAGGATTTATGGGATTTGAAGAATTTATTTGATTCGCTTCACTTCCTGCTGAAATGCTAATGTAAGTATCTCTGGTATTATTAAATTTTTTGCTAAATTGAAGCTTTCCGCGAAGTCGCTCATCAGAAAAACCATAATTAGCTGTTGCATTAATGGCCAAATATTTTTTGAACGAGTTGTCTTTATCTTTTTGTTGGTAAGCAAAAGATGTACTTAAATTCCATCCTTGAACATTGTTATATCGTAGATCGCTTACAGAAAAGCCATTGTAAATAAATGAACGATGCTTGTAAGTATTATTCCAAGTGTAACCAAAAATCGGACTCAGTAGCCTGAATTTATTTTCAACTTGGTCAATTGAATCTAAGTAGGTTTTCGATTTGCGTAATTTTTGAATACTATCTTTTCTTTGGTAATCTTTTTCTTCTAAACGAGTTAAAGGAATTGGCCTGGTTTTCTCCCAAAAAACAGAATCTTTTTGGTTTGCATCCTTTTTATAATAAACAATTTCATTCGTGAATTTTAATTTTTCAGCTGAAGGATTGAAATTGTAATTTTTATAAAATCCTTTGAATTTTCCATCGCCAGACATGCCTAGAATTTTCCATGTAAAATCGAATCCTTTACTAAGACTTAGCCAGATTTCAAAATTCGTGTCGTATACAAACTCCTGTTGAAAATGTATCTTTTCTAAAGGTGGAATTTGCGTTGCTTCTCCTGTAGTTTTTAAATCTACACCAGAAATTACCCAAGAATCTTCCACAATATATATGTAACCCGAAAAAACTTTATCTTTTTTACGTTTAGGGATTACTTCAACTTTATTAATTAAAAAGCCATTGCTGTCGTAAAAAACACCATCTAACTTATAGTCGTAATAATTAAAAGCATAATCCGCAATAGGCGAAATCATCTCTACATTAAAAGTAATGGTATTGTCGTAAAACGAAATATTAAAATCTTCGGCATTATTCCAGCTGAAGCCGTTGTCATTTCCACTTACTTTAGAAGCTGTAATTTCTTCCCTAAATTGATTAGGCGATTGGTAATATATTTTTGAAACCGTTTCACTTAAATAAATAATTCCACTTCGTGTAGAATCTAAAGTGCCATCAAAATCTCCAACTTCTACACCTAGTATTTTTTCTGGAATATTCTTAGCTTTCCATAAACTTCTTGAATAAAAATCAGCTTCATAGGCTTTTACTTTAAGCTTGTTTTGTTTTCGATGTTCTATAGCTTTTCGAATAATTTTGAGGGCAGGATTTTCATCTGCTTTTACAATTACTTGCTCTAAACTGGTAATTTCTTCCTTTAATTGAATATTGAGCGGTTTTCCTAAAATATCTTGACTTAAAACTACTTTTTCAGTCTTATAACCTAGATATTGAAAAACCAAAACATCCTTGCTTTGATTGCTTTTGATATTTAATTCGTATTCCCCTTTATCATTGCTAATTGTTCCGGTAAGTGAACCTTCAATATAAACATTCACAT
Source organism: Psychroflexus sp. (assembly GCA_965662165.1). GTDB lineage: Bacteria > Bacteroidota > Bacteroidia > Flavobacteriales > Flavobacteriaceae > Psychroflexus. The sequence goes on along the minus strand of CBFIGU010000060.1, from coordinate 12,630 downwards.
CGGCAAGGACTTCATCTTTTTCGTTGGTAATAATTCCATAGACCGTTTGAGAATTTGCATTTATGCTTAGTATGAAAAACGCAAAAATTAAAGATGAAATTCTCATTAATATGATTTTTTGATGCGGTCTAATCTACGCTTGGTATCTCGTTCTTTAATCGTTTCTCTTTTATCGTATTGTTTTTTACCTTTAGCTAAAGCAATTTGAAGTTTAGCAAAACCACGTTCATTTATAAATAGGAGTAAGGGAACAATTGTTAAACCTGAATTTTTAACTTGTTTGTGTAATTTTTTAAGTTCTTTTTTATTGAGTAATAATTTGCGTTCGCTTTTGGGATTGTGATTAAAATGTGAAGCATGCGAATATTCTTGAATATTCATATTCACAACAAACAATTCGCCTTGATCATTAAATTCACAGAAACTTTCAGCAATGGTAGCCTTTCCTTCTCTTATGGCTTTTATTTCGGTTCCACGAAGCACAATTCCTGCAATGTACTTTTCGAGAAACTCAAAATTGAATTTCGCTTTTCTGTTTTTTATTTTGATATTGTTTTGTTTCATGAAACCTACTTCAGTTTTTCAGCAAAGCTAATTAAAAACTTTTGATGCCTTTTAAAAAGTAAATGAACTATAAATCTATTCCATAGGAAGTAATTTAGCATTTCTTTAATGAAATAGATTTCAAATAACTTGCCTTGAGTTCTTAAATTGTTACTTTTGTAGGACTTAATTTTAAGCATAACCTGAATATGAATTTACACGAATATCAAGGAAAAGAAATACTAAATAGTTTTGGTGTTAACATCCAACGCGGAATTGTAGCGCAAACTCCAGCTGAAGCAGTTGAAGCAGCTAAAAAACTTACGGAAGAAACCGGAACGGGATGGCACGTAATAAAAGCCCAAGTTCACGCAGGTGGTCGTGGTAAAGGCGGCGGTGTAAAATTGGCTAAAAATTTAAAAGAAGTAGAGCAAATAGCCGGCGAAATTATCGGTATGAATTTGGTAACTCCACAAACTTCTAAAGAAGGTAAAAAAGTACACCAAGTTTTAATTGCAGAAGATGTTTATTATCCTGGCGAAAACGAACCAGACGAATATTACATGTCCGTTTTATTGAACAGAGCTACTGGCAAAAATATGATTATGTATTCTACAGAAGGTGGTGTAGATATTGAATCTGTAGCAGAGAAAACTCCAGAATTAATTTTTACCGAAGAAATTGATCCAGCTACAGGAATACTTCCATTTCAGGCTAGAAAAGTTGCTTTTAACTTAGGCTTAAGCGGAAAAGCTTTTAAAGAAATGACGAAGTTTGTTACCGCTTTATATCAAGCTTACGATGGTTCTGATTCTTCACTTTTTGAAATTAATCCTGTTTTAAAAACATCAGACGATAAAATATTAGCCGTAGATGCTAAAGTAACTATAGACGATTCAGCTTTATTTAGACATAAAGACTATGCTGAGTTAAGAGACAAAAGAGAAGAAGACCCAACAGAAGTAAGAGCTAAAGAAGTAGGATTAAGCTTCGTTAATCTTGACGGAAACGTGGGTTGTATGGTAAATGGTGCAGGTTTAGCCATGGCCACTATGGATTTAATTAAATTTGCAGGTGGTGAGCCAGCCAACTTTTTAGATGTTGGTGGTACTGCTGATGCTAAACGTGTAGAAGAAGCTTTCCGAATTATTTTAGAAGACGATAAGGTAGAAGCTATTTTAATCAATATTTTTGGTGGCATTGTTCGTTGTGACCGAGTTGCAAATGGAGTAGTAGAAGCTTACAAAAACTTAGGCGACCAAATTAAAGTGCCAATTATTGTTCGTTTACAAGGTACAAACGCAGAAGAAGCCAAAGAAATTATAGATAGTAGTGGCTTAAATGTAGAGTCAGCAGTAATTTTCCAAGAAGCTGCAGATAAAGTACAAAAAGTATTAGCTTAGTTTAGCTTTTTTAATAAAATTACCAAAACCGCTCTTTAACTTATTGAGCGGTTTTTTATTTATTGTATATGTATTGTGGTGATTAAATAACTAATAATTTACAATATTTTATTTTGTACTATTGATATGAGTTTTGTTTATTTTATTAGAAGAACACTGGCTTATTTTGTAGATTGCCTAATTGCGTTTGCAGGTGTTATGCTCATTTTTCAATGGGCAATTTTAACTAACTTGAGAAGCATCTTCGGTATCAATGACGATTGGTTTCAAAATAGTATAAATATGCATATATATGTCTTATTTAGTATTTCAATTCCGGTTTGGCTTTATTTTTCTTATTACGATTCTATTCATTCAAAAGGAACTTATGGAAAAAGATTTTTCAAGTTGAAAGTGGTAAATACAAAAATTCAGAAAATTAGCTTTAGAAAATCTTTATCAAGAACTATCTTAAAATTATTGCCTTGGGAAATTATTCATACAGGAATTATTTATCCAAAACCTATATATTTTGAAGACCAACCTAGTATGCGGATTTTAGTTTTCGTTGGTATTTTACTTTTTGTAAGTTACATTATTAGCATTTTCGTAATTCCAAAAAAGCAATCCTTTTATGATTTGCTTTTAGGAACAATGGTTTTATCGAAAAAAAATAAATAGTTTTTTACCAGTCTATAAATGAAATTCCCAAACCTAAGGTAGTTTGTTTATGGTTGTAATCTATTAAGGTTTCACCATATCCTGTAAACATTTGAAAGTGAAATCTAAGATTAGATTTGACGGAATAAAAATAATTAAGCTCTAAACTACCACGATTGTCTTGTAGTGCTAAATTATTTCTAGTAATTAAATTGAAGCTATGTTTTTTGTAATGATAAATGAAGTTTGCTTCCATTCTTCCTAAAAAATCGCTTATAGCTGGATTATCATCATTGCTTTTTCCTTCTATTCTTATCCAAGGTTTTAGGTACATCTGAAAATTATCTTTTTCGAATGCTGCATGAAAAATAATTCTATTCCAGCTTCTAGAACGTGGTAAATCCCTACCGTTGGATTGATGATTAAATGCCATTCCAGCCATTTTAAAGTCCAGTCCAAAAATGCTGGCATTAATTGGAAAGTTTAAAATGAGCTCTGGTTGGTAGTTCAATTCTCTAAATGGCCTGGACACAGGGTCGTTATATACTTGCCAATTGGCTAATTGCGTATAAGCTAACCACAAATCTCCAGAACCAAAGAAAATAGATTGTATAAGTTTGGTTTTTAAACTCAATTGAAACTTGGCTTCAACCGCATCATAATTTTGTTTTTCATCAAAGCTGTTAAGCGGATTTTCACTTTGTGGAAGTTCATTAGGATTGCTAGACCAACGAACCGGTAAAATGTAAATAGGTTCGTAAAAAGTGAGTTTAAAAGTTCCTTTTTTGTGCTCAGGTTCTAATTCCCAACGCTCAGAAATAGATTTCTCTATTACTTCATCTTTATCAAAAAAGCCTTGTGAGAATCCAGTAAATCCTATAAATAAGCAGAAACAGTAATATATAATTTTTAATAATTTCATTTTCCAAAATTAAATACACATGGTTAGAATTATAAAATATGCATCACAATAATTTGATAAATTTCAAAATAAATAATATTCTTATGAACTTATTTTAACCAACCTTATAAACAACTTTTAAATACCTATTTTTGAATTAAAATTTTAAGCATGACCAATAACGATGTATTTAAGAGAGTTCGTTTTATTGAAGGATTCAACAATACTAAATTAATTTCTGTTTTTAAGGAAGTAGATTATGATGCCAATTTAGTAGATGTTGAAGCTTGGCAAAAAGAAGAAGATACACCAGAATTTAAAGCTTTAAGTGATGTTGAATTAGCCCTTTTTCTAAATGGTTTAATTAATTTAAAAAGGGGGAATAAGCCAGGTAAACAACCGCCAATTGAAACAGAATTACAAAATAATGACATCCTTAAAAAACTGAAAATTGCTTATAAGTTAACTACTGAAGATATTATTCAACTATTTAAATTAAAAGGTAAAAATGTAAGCAAAAACGAGTTAAGTGCATTTTTAAGAAATCCAGAGCAAGACCAATATAGAATCTTACAAGATCAATACCTGAGAAATTTCTTAACCGGTTTGCAGCTTCATTTTAAAAATAAAAAAGCCTAACAACAGTAAAATTTACAATGTATAGGCATTCAATTTTCTTATAAGTTGCATTACAAGTTTCTTTGAACCCAGGCTTTAGCTTGCGCAATATTATTCGGTCTTAGTAATATCTTTTTATTTTTATCTATTAAATAAAGTGTAGGCGTACTAAATACATGGTAATCTGAAACTGCTTGAGTGTCCCATTTTTTATAATCTGATGCAACATAGAAATCAAATTCCTGAATAAAATTGATTAAATTTTGTTTCGAAGTATCTAGCGAAACCATTACAATTTCAACATTTTTATTTTTAAAATCGGCATATTCCTTTTGTAGTTTCGGTAATTCTTGCACACAAGCAGGACACCAACTAGAGCCAAAAGCAATGAGGTAATATTCACTTTTTATATCTTCTAAACTAGACAGATTTACAGGTTTTGCATTTTTAAAAACATCACCTTCAAAAACAATATTTTTAGCAATTTGGCCCGGTTTCATTTTTCGGTATACTTCAAGTTGCTTTTCAAAGCTGCTATTTAATGTACAACTGCTTTCATTTAAAAGTTTTACAGCTAGGTATTCTGAAATTTCGTTGAGGTTTTTCGTTTCAAAATACTGAAATAAAAATTCGCCAGTTTGATTCATTTTTTGATCATCGAATGCTAAATTATCAATAATAACATCAATAGATTTTTTCATTTCAGCATGAACAGCTTTTGTATTGGAATTAGAATTTTCAATTAACCAAAAATGACCTTCAAAAGCATCTTTATATAATCCACTTTTGTAAAATAAGTCGTTATCATGTTGTAACTTTCTAAAGGCTTCAACATATTTTGGAGCCAATTCGGGTTCTTGTTCCTGAATGTATCTTACATTACTAATTAATTCTCGTACAGGAATAAACCATTTTATATAGGAGTTTTCGGGTAAATTATTGATAAACTGATTCTCAGATTCGTAAATGTATTTAATCTCATCTTGAATAGTAGAAATGGTATTGGTTCTGTTTTTTAAATGATTGCTATTAGCATACGTATTAGCCAAATATTGCCAAGCACTTATAGCGTTTTGATTAATGCCTATTAGCTCATTAAAATCAATAAACAGTTTATTTTCATTTCCTTTTACGAAGTTTAAGTTACTCTTGTCTGATAAATTTTGACCTTGAATTTCAATTTGTTCTTTAGCTAAAACAAGAATTTGATTTTCACTGTCATTTATGCTCAAATAACCCATTCCGTAATCATCATCTTGATAGTTTAAGCTGAAATTTCCATTTTGATCGATTGTTGCTTCATCAATTAAATAAGCTTGAACTCCTTCAAAACCTAATAATTGAATTTTCTGGTTTGTTATTTTTGAAAATTTACCAGTAACCTGATATTGAGAAAAGGCTTGTAAGCTAACTAAGCATAAAAAGGCAAAGTAGAAAAAATGAATATGTAATTTCATTATTTTTTATTCAAAAATAGAAAAAGATTTCAAGAAGTATGAAATAGAATGATAGAACTCAAAAAAAGAGATGTATTTTAATTTGTATATTAGCAATTCATAAAATAAGATGTTAGCAACACAAGAAGTTATTAATGATGAAACTTTACAAACAGCGCGCTATGCAAAGGCACTATCGCATCCTGTCCGTTTATCTATTTTAAAACTTTTACACTCTCAAACCTGTTGTTTTCATGGTGATATGGCAGAACTTCTTCCAGTTGCCAAATCAACTTTATCACAGCATCTTAAAGAACTAAAAAACGCTGGTTTAATACAAGGTAATATTTCGGGTCCTAGTACCAAATATTGTATTAACAAAGCCAAATTTGAGCAGGCACAGCAACTTCTACAGAAAGCTTTTCAGTAATTATTCAAATACTTGTTCGTTGTTTTACGAATTTTCAATTATTGTTCGTATTTTTGCGAATAGATAATGAAATTCAACAATAATGAAAACTATAAAAATTTTAGGAACAGGATGTCCTAAATGTAAAACGATGTATGATAATGTAAATAAAGCATTAGCAAATAAAGGAATGCAAGCTAAAGTAGAAAAGGTTGAAGACATTGAAGAAATCATGAAATACAATGTGATGTCTACACCCGCTTTAGTAATCGATGATGAAGTTAAATTAAAAGGAAAAATTGGTCATGTTAAAGAAATTGAAAGCTTACTTTAAAAAAGATAAGCAAGCTAAAACACAAGTTGAAGAGATTTCGCCAAGCGAAGCTGCAAAACTAGAAAAAAATGGAAGTTTGTTTGTAGATGTTAGAGAAGCCAATGAAGTGCAATCTCTGGCTTATGCTGTAAAAAACATAAAACAGATTCCATTATCTCAATTAACAAGTCGTTACAACGAAATTCCCCAAAACAAGGACTTGATTATGGTTTGTAGAAGCGGTCGCAGAAGTATGAAAGCTGCTCAGTTTTTATCAGGTCTGGGTTACAATTCAATTAAAAATCTAGATGGCGGTATAATGAAATGGTCATCTAAAGGTTTTCCGGTAAAACAATAGTTGTAAATTACTGTCAGAAGAGTCCTAACTAGTAAACTTATTATTTATGTTTAAATGGACACAAGATTTAGCAGACGGATTGGTATTTGGAATTTTTGATCTTGCAGCTGATTCTAGGTTGGGAAAAGCACTGCATTTTTTTGTTTACGATAGTATAAAAATTCTTGTTTTACTTTTTGTAATTGTATTTATAATGGGAATTGTAAATGCATACTTCCCAATTGAACGCTTAAAAAACTATTTACAACGAAAAAAATTATTCGGTTTAGAATACCTTTTTGCATCTACTTTTGGAGCTATTACTCCTTTTTGTTCTTGCTCTTCAGTTCCTTTATTTATTGGTTTTGTACAAGGTGGAATTCCATTAGGGGTAACTTTTTCTTTTTTAATTACTTCACCATTAATTAATGAAGTTGCTATAGCATTATTTCTAGGAATGTTTGGCTGGAAAGCTACTTTAATTTATGTAGGTACAGGTTTGTTACTCGGAAGTTTTGGTGGTTGGATTTTGGGCAAGTTCAATCTAGAAGCATTATTATCAGATTGGGTTCAAAAAATCCTAAAGCAAAAAAGTCAACAACAAAATCAATTTGAAACTTCGCAAAAATCGTTCACCGAACATTTGCCTGAAATTTTAAGGAATGCCTGGGATTTAGTGAAAGGAATATTAATTTATGTGATGATTGGTATTGCTATTGGAGCTGCAATGCATGGTTATGTTCCAGAAAATTTCTTTGCCGAATACCTAGGAAGTGATAGTTGGTGGTCGGTTCCTTTGGCTGTTATTTTAGCAGTCCCCATTTACACTAATGCAGCTGGAATTGTACCTATTATTCAAGTTTTTGTAGCCAAAGGAGTACCTTTAGGAACTGCAATTGCTTTTATGATGGCTAGTATAGGCTTGTCTATTCCTGAAGCTACTTTATTAAAAAAAGTAATGTCGCTAAAGCTAATTGCAATCTTTTTTGGAGTGGTTACACTTTTTATTGTTCTGTCAGGCTACTTATTTAATGTATTCTTATAAAAGATGTATTTAATTTTAAACGATAATACTTCAAAACTAAGGATTACAACTAAAAATGAAGGAAGGTAAAATGCAATTCCATATATTTGAAATATGGAAAATTTAGAAGAAAAACTCATGTCGCAAAAGAAGCCTAGCTTCCCTATTAGCGATATGCTTCATAAATATTTACAGCAATACAATCGCAATACAAAAATCCCTGTTTTTTATGACGATTTACTTCGTTTTTCTGGTTCTATAGTGGTGTACGACCGAAATGACGAAGATACACTTTGGGTACGTTGTTACTATCCTGATTACGAACGTGATGAAATAGATAATTCTTTAAAGAAAGTTTATTTACTATTACATTCAGATGGAAAAGCAGACAGATTAGACTTTTTAAATATTGATGCCATAGACTATTGTACTTTTGGAAATTCGAAGCCTTTTAGAATAAAAATTAGAAACGTATTGAATGATAACTTTACGTATTTCTACGTAAAAAAAGCAGATGCTTCCCGAATTTATGGTTTAGATTTTGAGCATATTTTGTCTCCGCATCGTATCAACTTTTTGGTGTATAAAGACACCTTAATTGAAGAACATATTGCCGGGATTCCTGGAGATGTGTTCATAAAAGAAGAATTAGATAAATGCGACAGTCTAGCCAAAAACCAAATAGCTAAAGAGTTTGTAAAATTTAATGAGCGTTGTACTATTCGACTTTTAGGAGATATGCGTTCTTATAACTACGTAATTATACCAATACATGATTTTGACCATGTAAATTACCGTATACGAGCCATAGATTTTGACCAACAAAATTATGAAGGAAGCTTAAAGGTTTATCGCCCACAATTTTTTAAAGAAAACTATAAAATGGTTATGCTAGTTGCAGACCGTTTAGAAGAATCATCTATTGAGCAATACCGTAATGAAGAACGTTCTCATGTTGCAAAGCGCTTAATTACTTCGCAAAGAAGATTTAGAACTTTGATTCGTTGTATGATTAAAGACCATGTTTCAAACGACAAAAATGTGAAGCAATTACGAAAGGAATTAGTAGATTTTACAAAAGACGTAAAATTTAAGCGCGCTAAAACTATGGGGCACATTCTTAAAACAGCGCTAGAATTTGTGAAAAGAAATTATTTAGAATTAGATAATGAGAAAAGATAATTATACCATAAAACAGTTGCAAAAGCGTTATTGGTGGTTTGGTGGCATTGGCACAGCTTTGCTAGGTTTTGGTCTCTCTGCATTAGTAGAAAGTGGATTTTTAAAACATAGCGATGCGTCAACTTGGCAATGGGTTTTAGCGGGAACTTTATCGCTTGTCGTAACCATGGTCGGTGTAAATTTTTTATTTGAATCTTTTGCTTGCAAGCAAAAACTTAATAACAAAAAATGAAGGAAGAAGAAATTATTGCCAAATTGAGAAAAATTGTAGAACCTTATGTTCAAAACAAAACTAATTTTGAAAGCATTTCAAAATCTACAAGCTTTATTTCGGACTTAGAAATTAATTCTGCTCATTTAGTAGACGTAATACTAGATGTTGAAGATGAATTTGATATTCGAATTGAAAATGAAGAAATGGAAAAGATGACCAATGTTGGAGCTTCTTTAGAAGTTATTCAGAATAAAATGAATGAATGATTGGTAACGATGTAGTTGATTTGAAGTTAGCACATCTTCATTCTAAATGGAATAAAGATTCATTTCAAGAAAAAGTATTACATCCTAGAGAACTAGAAAAATTTAAAGATAAAGCTTTAAACTTTCAGCAATTTTGGAAAATTTGGTCATGTAAAGAAACAGCCTACAAAGCACATCAAAGGGAGTTTAAACTCAAACCTAGTATTAATCCATCTCAGTTTAATGTGAATGAAATTAATGAAACACAAAGTGAAGTAAAAGTGAATCAATCTACCTATAAAGTGGAGTCACTTATTCAGGAAAATTACATTTATACATTTACACAAACTATAGATTATTTTTCAATTCAGAATTTCAAAGTAGATAAGCCAGGGCATCAGTATGCATACAATTTAAATAGAAATCATTTCAATTCAATTATTGAAAAAGATGGAAATGGAATTCCAGATTTAAAAGTAAATTTTAAAAAGTATCCTGTATCTATTACACATCATGGTAATTTTCTAGCTTTTTTAGTTTTTAAAAATGCGAGACACTTATTTAAAGAATATTTTGCATAAAGCTGGCACAATTCATGTTTATTTGTAATAGTTCGTTTTAATTTTGTAATTTGGTGTTATGAAAAATGTTAGCCTACTTTTTACGTTTATGTTGTTGGTCTTTGCTTCTCAAGTAAGTACAGCACAGCTCGACCAATCTAAAAATTCATCAAAAACGGTAGATTTAAGACCATTGAACGGAAAGTCTTTTCCGAAATCTAATTTTGGTATTCCAAACCGAAAAAGAGAAGGTTTGTCAATGGAAAAAGAAGGTTTTAATATGGCAAAACAGCCACAATTTATGGATCCTTCAGATTTATATGAAGCTAATGTAAATAAACGCTTAAAAGGAGCTCAAAAAGAACCCAAAGTTTTAGATGAGTATAAAAATGATATGGATTTTGGTGAGTTTAGAACTTCTGCCGGGAAGATTACCATTGTCTGTAGAGACCATATGATGTTTGATGGAGACCGTGTTCAAATCTTGCTTAATGGTACCGTTTTATCAGAAAATGTATTGTTAGAAAGTCAATTTAAAACTTTTATAGTTGAATTAAATGAAGGCTTCAATAAAATTGAATTTGTAGCTCTAAATCAAGGTTCGGCTGGTCCTAATACTGCAGAATTAAAAGTATTTGACGAATTTGGTAACTTAATGATTTCTAATGTTTGGAATTTGCTAGTAGGAGTGAAGGCATCTGCAATGGTTATTAAAGAATAATCATGGTGATCTAATCAACTCTATGGATGCAATACTTATATTAGATATATTAGGTGTAGTAGCCTTTTCTATTTCCGGAGTGCTTACTTCCATGCGTAAACACATGGATCCATTCGGAATTCTCATTATTGCATTTGTTACTTCAGTAGGTGGTGGTACTTTACGAGATGTTTTGTTAAACCAGCCTGTGGCTTGGCTTACAAATATGACTTATGTATATACCATTATTGCATCATCTTTATTCGCTGTTATTTTCAGAGAACGTTTAACTTATTTTCGAAAATCTCTTTTTTTGTTTGATACCTTGGGTATTGGTCTTTATACAGTAGTTGGGGTAGAAAAAGGAATTAATGCAGATTTGCACCCAATAATTTGTATTGCTTTTGGTACGATGAGTGCCTGTTTTGGTGGGGTTATAAGAGATATTTTATGTAACGAAATTCCTGTTATTTTTAGAAAAGAGATTTATGCAACAGCTTGTATTTTAGGAGGTTTTACCTATTTTGCTATAACCCATTTTAACGCACCTAGCAGTATTGTATTTATTGGTGCATTTAGCGTTGTGGTGAGTATTCGTTTGGTGGCTGTTATTTTTAAAATATCTTTACCAGACATTTATAAGCTTTACGACAAAAAAGATTAAACATGAATTTAACCGATTTAGAAGTAACACATCCTATTAACTTAAATGAATTCCCTACCTATATAGAAGACGGGTTAAGTACAAAAAAACGCAAAAAAAAATTACGTAAAGAACGTACCGAACTTGGAGAAATGCAAAATACGCTATACGCGCATGGAAAGTATTCGGTTTTAGTTTGTATACAAGGCATGGATACTTCAGGAAAAGATAGCTTAATTCGAGAAGTTTTTAAAGACTTTAATGTTCGTGGAGTAAATTCTTACAGCTTCAAAAAGCCTACAGAAATTGAGTTACAACACGATTATTTGTGGAGACATTACAAAGCTTTACCAGCAAGAGGTAAATATGCAGTTTTTAATAGATCTCATTATGAAAATGTACTTATTTCTAGAGTAAAGCCAGAAATTGTTCTTAATGAAAATATACCTGGTATCCATTCAGAAAAAGATATTACACCCCAATTTTGGAAAAATAGATTGGAGCAAATCAATAATTTTGAGAAAACCATTCATCAAAATGGATGTATAATTTTTAAATTCTTCTTACATATTTCTAAAGATGAGCAAAAGTTTAGAATTTTAAGGCGTTTGAATAAGCCTAACAAACATTGGAAGTTTTCCCCAGAAGATTTAAAAGATCGTAAGTTATGGGATGATTATTTTGAAGTTTACCAAGAAACTATAAATGCAACTTCTAAAAAGCATGCTCCGTGGTATATTATTCCATCAGATCGTAAAGAACAAGCAAGATTGTTGGTTGCCAAAATAATTAAAGAACGTATGGAAACCTTTACAGATATTGAAAACCCGACATTACCTGAAGAATTACAAAAAAATTTATCTGAATACCGTAAGCAACTTAAAAATTCATAATTAACAGAATACTTATTATAAATTTCAATACTTTAAATTACTGAAATTTATCATAAATCAGATTGAAGGCAATAATCTATGCAGACTAAAGAACATCATTATTGGATGCAAAAAGCTATACATCAAGCTGAAAAGGGTAAAACTCCCTTCGGTGCTGTAATTGTAAATGCAAATGATGAATGCATAGAAGCTTACAATACTACAAATATAGATGGCGCGACCGCACATGCAGAAATAAACGTAATTTGTAAACTAAATCAACTTTATTTTTCTAAGGCTAATAACCTTAGATTATATTCTACTGTAGAACCTTGTCCTATGTGCATGTCTGCTATAATATGGGCAAATATTGGGCAATTAATATATGGAGCTAGTATAGAAGATGCTTCTAAATTTGGAAAACAAATTCAAATTAGCTCAAAAGAAATAGCTGCTCAATCTTGGTATGATGTTCAAATCACTCCAAACATTGAAGTTGAAAAATGTAAATCCTTATTAGAAAAGTACTTCGGGTAGTTAATTAGCTTACAATTTTCATATATTTTATAACCTGTTTTAGATTCTAACCTT
>CBFIGU010000059.1:0-16055 GCA_965662165.1 Psychroflexus sp. | reverse complement strand
AATTCATGTCCATCAAGGTTTTTAAATTAAGTAAGTCTTACAAAGAACATAAAGCATTAAATGAAATTAGTTTTGCAGTTCCGCAAGGTCAGATTCTAGGTTTTTTAGGACCTAATGGTGCGGGCAAAACTACCCTGATGAAAATTTTGACAGGATATTTAACAGCAGACGAAGGAACTGCAGAAGTTTGTGGAATTTCAGTTTCGCAAAATAAAATTAATGTACAGCAGATTATTGGTTATTTACCAGAGCACAATCCGTTATATGATGAAATGTATGTAAGGGAATATCTAAACTTTCATGCTGAAATTCATGGCATTTCTAAAGATAAAATTCAGCATTATATTGAATTGACTGGACTTACAGAGAATGCACACAAAAAAATTGAACAACTTTCTAAAGGATACCGACAACGTGTTGGCTTAGCATCTGCTTTGTTGCATGAGCCAAAAGTTTTAATTTTAGACGAACCAACAACGGGTTTAGACCCCAAACAACTTGTTGAAATTAGACAATTAATTAGGTCTTTAGCTAAAGATAAAACGGTAATGCTTTCTACTCACATTATGCAAGAAGTAGAGGCCATCTGCGATCGGGCAATTATTATTAATGAAGGAGAAATTATTGCAGACAAAAATTTAAATGAAAAACACAACGAAAAACAAATTATTGAAGTAGAGTTTAATTATAGGATTGAAGAACAAGCCTTAAAAGAATTACCGCATCTAGACCAAATAAGCAATCCTACTGGATTTTTATATGAACTCAGCTTTAAGGTAGAAAAAGATATGCGATCTGAAGTTTTTGATTTCGCCTATGATAAAGGCTTAAAAATTATACAACTGAACAAAAAAACGCAAAGCCTAGAAAATTTATTTTTAGAATTAACATCAGATAAAATTTAAAAATTACGCCATGAGAAAAATACTCCTTATTATATGTTTGCTACTGTCCATTAGTATTAATGCACAGACCAATCCGAAAATTTATGAAATCATCGAATCTGTTTCGGCCGATCGTTTAGAAAATGACGTACAAAGTTTAGTAGATTTTGGAACCCGGAATACTTTTAGCGATACCGTTAGTGATACACGTGGTATTGGAGCTGCAAGACGTTGGGTAAAAAAAGAATTCGATAAAATATCTGAAGAATGTGGTGGCTGTCTAGAAGTGTTTTATCAACGTAAAATGGTAACTAAAGAAATGGGAAGTCGAGTTCCATTTAATACTTATGTTGTAAATGTAGTTGCCATACAACGCGGTAAAAAACACCCTAACTCCTACGTAATGATGAGTGGAGATATAGACTCTAGAGCATCAAACACCATGGATTATAAAGTAGATGCGCCTGGGGCTAACGATAATGCAACAGGAGTTGCTGGTGCCTTAGAAGCAGCAAGAGTTTTAACTAAGTATCAATTTGGACATAGCATTGCTTATGTAGGTTTAAGCGGTGAAGAGCAAGGTTTATTTGGCGGACAATTTTTAGCTGAATATGCTAAAGAGAATGATTGGAAAATGATAGGTATTTTAAATAACGACATGATTGGGAATATTGAAGGCGTTGATGGCGTTATTGACAACCGTAGTTTTAGAATATTTTCTGAAGCGCACAATTCATTAGAAACAGAAAGAGATCGAACTATGAAGCGCTTTTATGGCGGCGAAGTCGATGGAGCGTCCAGACAGTTGGCTAGATATGTTTTTGAAACAACCAAAACTTATATGCCAGAAATGAACCCTCAAATGATATATCGTCTGGATCGATTTGGTCGCGGTGGTCATCATAAACCATTTAATGATGTAGGCTATCCAGGAATCCGTATTATGGAAAGCCATGAAAACTATAATCGTCAACATCAAGATATTCGTACCGAAAATGGAATTGAATATGGAGATGTAATTGAATATGTAAATTTCGATTATGTAAAAAAACTTACTGCTGTAAATGCTATTAATATGGCGAGCTTAGCTTGGGCACCACCCGCACCTGAAGTTGTGAAAATTGGTGGGATTGTTGAACCTTCCGTTAAATTAGCATGGAGTGAAGTAAAAGATAAAGATTTAGCAGGTTACAAGATTTACTGGCGTGATACAACTTCTCCAACTTGGCAATATTCAAGATTTGTTGGTGATGTTACAGAATTTATGTTAGAAGGCATTGTAATCGATAATTATTATTTTGGTGTTTGTGCGGTTAGCAAAAATGGTCATGAAAGTCCTGTTGTTTTTCCTAATGCTTTATTAAGAAATTAGATATTTTAATATTTACAAATAAATTTCATTTTAAAAATTGATTTTTGAAAAGGTGGTTATTCATATTATGCTTATTCAACTTTGCTATGTATGCTCAAACTCAAGAGCAAATAGAGCAAATCAACAAAAGCTATGATTTTTCTGAAATAAATTCATTAAAAATCAAATATGAAAAACATCTTCAAAAAAACAAAAAGCAAGTTGAAGCTTACGCTAAAAACAAAAATATTCCTGTTGAATATCGAAACGAAAAGGGAAATCGTGTTTGGTTAGCAGAGATTTATAAAGGCTTGCCTATCTATTTAACCACAAATACAACCCAAGCTTCATATTCTACACGTACAAATTGGTTATTTGAAAACGAAATACTCAATTTAAATTTACAAGCTGAAAACTTAACCGCGTATGTTTGGGATTCAGGCCATGCAAGAATTACACATCAAGACCTTCAGAATGAAAATCTTACGAGTAAAATAAATATTGGTGAAGGTTTATCAAATTACATTTTAGACAATCATTCTACTCATGTAACTGGAATTATAGCAAGCACAGGAGAAAATATAAATCGTTCTCGTGGTATGGCTAAAAAAGCACAAATTAAATCCTATGAATTTACAGATGCAGAAGTTGAAGCCATAAGCGAATTAGGAAATGGAATTCTCGTCTCAAATCATTCTTACGGATTTAGTAGTTCACAAATACAAAGTCTTGGTTTATCAGAAATTGTTGGAGCTTATGTGAGCAGATCAAAAAGATGGGATTCAATTGCCTTTGTTGCCCCCTACTATCTTCCCATAACATCAGCAGGTAACGATGGGAGTTTTGCATACAATAGCGATCCAATTGATCCTGCCAATCCAGAATATGATAAGCTTACGGGAATGAAAACAAGTAAAAATACACTTGTTGTAGCTAATGCAAATCCTGCAAGTATTTCTGCTTCTGGTGAGTTGATTTCGGTAAATATAAATTCATCTTCTAGCCAAGGGCCAACAGATGATTTAAGAATAAAACCAGACTTAACTGGTATTGGCACACAAGTATATTCCACAACAAGCAGTGCAGATAATGCGTATGGATACCTAACAGGAACTTCAATGGCTTCTCCTAATGTGACTGGCACTCTTCTTCTTCTACAAGAATTATACGAGCGTGAAGTGGGTAATTTTATGAAAGCAGCAACCTTAAAAGGTTTGGCCTTACACACAGCAGATGACGCAGGCTTAACCGGACCAGATGCTATTTATGGTTGGGGTTTACTCAATGCTAAAAAAGCAGCGCAAACTATTACCGATAAGAACAAAAATAAAAGCTTAATTATTGAAGATGTATTGGTAGATGGAAACACCTATACTTTAAATGTAAATGCTAATGAAATTGAAAATTTAGAAATTTCAATATCCTGGACAGATCCTGCTGGAAGTTTAAGCACTACTGCAAATGATCTTACACCTATTTTAGTAAATGATTTAAACCTAAAAGTTACACAAGGCGCAACAGATTATTTTCCTTGGAAATTAACCGGGGTAAACACAAATACTAAAGGAGTAAATAACGTAGACCCTTTTGAAAAAATTGATATTAATAATGCTAGCGGCACCTACACTATTGAAATTTCACATGCTGGCAGCTTAACTAATTTAAGCCAGAATTTCAGTTTAATTGTTACGGGATATACCAATGGGATTGTGAGTTGCGCACCCATTCAAAATATAACTGAAACTGCTGTGAATCCTACAAGTCATAACTTCACTTGGAGCGCATCTCTAGATGAAGTTAATGGTTATGAATGGGCAATTGTTGAAGCTGGAAAACATCCAGACGAGCATAGCTTAATTCAATCTGGAAATGTTTCAACAGGCATTACATCGGTCAGCATATTAAACTTAAGTCCTGCTACACAGTATTCTTTTTTTGTAAGAACAAAATGTAGTTCAGAAGAAAGTGAATGGAATCATGTTGATTTCTCAACTGCTTGCCAAAACATTACGCAATTTCCATTTGAAGAGCATTTCTCAACATCTTCTGCATCTTTAAGTTGTTGGAGTGTAGATGCAGTTTCAACAGCAAGTTGGGCTTTTACAAATGCAGGCAGTAACTTTGGAACTGTATTAACTTCGCTTACTGAAAACCAAAATGCGACTTTTATACCTGACGGAACAGAAGAACTTGGTTTGGTTTCACCTTTCTTTGATGTTTCTGGTTTTGGTGATGTGCAATTAAGTTTTCAATTAGTACTACAAAACAATGCTGGGAATCAAAATGAACTCAAGGTGTTTTTTGAAGAACAAGGGAATGCTCCAATTGAAATTGACCATATAACAGCTACTTTTTCAGAATGGACCGAAATAAGCTTGCCATTAACCACAACAGCTACTCCTTTCAGAATAATTTTAAAGGGAATTAGTAAAAGTGGTCCCCAAATTGCCATAGATCACTTCAGAATTGAATATGATGGATTTCACTTTAGAGATTGGGTTTGGCAACCTAGAAATCCAGAAAACTTTGTTTCTACACTAACCGATGATGTATGGGTTGAAAATAAGACTGCCAGATTGAATCTTGAAACCAAAGCAAATACTATTCAAATTGATGCAAATGCTAGTCTTGAAATTGCTGATGTTTTAGAGATTAATAATTCCATAAATGGAAGCGGAAAATTGGTCTTCAAAAATAATGCAAGTCAACTTGGTCAACTAGCCACTTTACCTGTATCGGCCACAATTTCTACTACAACTGAAGTTGAAAGATGGATACCAGCAGGTAATGAAAACACACGGGCTTTTAGAATGCTAGCAAGCCCAGTTACTTCTACAAACAGTATTTTTGATAATTGGCAAGAAAGTGGCAACCAACCAGAAGGTTTTGGCACACATATTACGGGAAGCACAACTGGATTAAATGGATTTGATACCACCACCACAGGCAACCCTTCTTTGTATTGGTTTGATCATGCAAGTAGTCAATCTGGTGGTGCAGCTTGGAATAATATTGCTAATACCAATATAAATACAATTTCAGCAGGTTATCCTTATCGGATATATATACGTGGAGATCGCAACATAAGTCTCAATTCTAACACATCAACTCCAACCAATACAAAGTTAAGAACTGAAGGAAATTTACATACTGGTGATTATTCACCAACACTAGCAACCGGAGATGAGCAATTTAGTTTTATAGGAAATCCTTATCAGGCTATTGTCAATGCGAATTTGCTTACTTATAATGGAGACATTAATAGCAACTACATTTACATTTGGGATCCCAATTTAAATACAAATGGTGGTTTTGTAAGCGTAAATACTTCAACCGGTAGTCATGCCACTACTTCAGACGCAAATCAATTTATACAACCGGGTCAAGCTTTTTTTATTCGGAATAATGTAACGGTTACCACTACTCCATCCATTAATTTTACTGAAGCTAGTAAAGCAGTTGACCAAGTAGCAACTCAAGTTTTTAATGAAAGTGAAAGTACAATCTTAAACTTAAGATTATTTAATGCTAACGGAGAAAATGATGCGATTCGCATTTTGTTGAGTGATGCTTTTGATAATGACTTTAATGACAATGATGCTGGTAAACTAGGAAATGCTAATGAAAATTTAGCAATTATTGGAAACAATCAATTATGGAGTATAGCACAACGGAAGCCTTTAGAACACGAACAACTAATTGATTTATTAATCAATAACTACACGCAAAATGACTATTCTTTTATGCCGGTTTTTGAAAATGAGCTAACCAATACCACTTTATATTTAAGAGACCATTACCTGAATGAAGATATTTTGTTGGTTCATGAAAATCCAATTTCATTTTCAATAAACCATTCTATTGCAGAAAGCGCAAGCCCTTTTCGTTTTAGTATAGTAAGTAAAAATGAGACCTTATCGAATATTTCAAATGAAAATACAGAAATACTGATTTATCCAAATCCTACTTCAGATTGGGTTGAAATAAAAATCCCTAAAACATCAAAACTTCAATCTGTTGAAGTTATTGATATTTTAGGGCAAATTCATCTTTTTAAAGAATTTGAGCATACAAATTCCACAACAATTAACTTGCAGCATTTATTACCTGGCACCTACATTTTGAAAGCTCAAATAAATGGTAAGCCATGGACAAAAAAACTAATTAAAAATTAAGAATGAGATTTAATGATGTTTACAATTTCATCTTTCTGCAAAACACCACTTTGTCTCCATTTTTGTTCTCCATTTTTGAAAATCATCATCGTAGGAACACCGCGAACTTGATACTTAGCAGCTAAAGCTTGATTTCGGTCAACATCTATTTTTATAATTTTTACTTGCTCGCCTAATTCAGCTTTTACATCTTGCAAAATGGGTGCTAACATTTTGCAAGGGCCACACCAATCTGCAAAAAAGTCTACTAAAACAGCCTTATCATCTTGAATTATATCATTAAAACTTGATTTCATTTTATTGTATTTTAAATTTATTCAAAAATACAAAATGTACATCTTCAGCTAGGTAACTGAAGTTACATTTTATATTCGCCAAAAATTAAAAATGATTTATTAAACTTATATTTGAAAAAAATTTAATTCATGGATTTAAACTTAATTCCTAAGCTAAACAACCTAACATCTAATAACTTCTTTTTACTGGCTGGACCCTGTTCTATTGAAGGAGAAGATATGGCTCTAAAAATCGCTGAACGCGTTGTTGAAATAACCAACAAACTTGAAATTCCTTATGTTTTTAAGGGTTCTTTCAAAAAAGCTAACCGAAGTAGAATTGATTCTTATACTGGAATTGGAGACGAAAAAGCATTAAAAATTTTAGCTAAAATTAGTAAAGAGTTCGATGTACCTACCGTTACAGATATTCATGAAGTACAAGATGCAGCCATGGCAGCTGAGTATGTAGATATTTTACAGATTCCAGCATTTTTAGTTAGGCAAACCGATTTAGTAGTTGCAGCAGCTGAGACTGGAAAAGTAGTGAATTTAAAAAAAGGACAGTTTATGAGTCCTGAAAGCATGAAACATGCGGTTACTAAAGTTACTGATTCTGGTAACCAACAAGCTATGATTACTGACCGTGGTACCATGTTTGGCTATCAAGATTTAATTGTAGATTTTAGAGGAATTCCAACTATGAAAAAGTTTGCTCCTACTGTTTTAGACGTAACGCATTCCTTACAACAACCAAATCAATCTTCTGGGGTTACTGGTGGAAGACCTGACATGATAGAAACTATTGCTAGAGCTGGAATTGTAAATCACGTAGATGGTTTATTTATAGAGACTCATTTTAGCCCAAAAGATGCTAAAAGCGATGGTGCAAATATGTTAGATTTACAGTATTTAGAAGGTTTATTAACCAGACTTGTACAAATTAGAAAAACCATAAATCAGTTTTAAATTAAATCTTGTAATTAGATTTTAATGATAAAAAAAATACCGCCTAAGTGGCGGTATTTTTATTGGAATAATTTATTAATTTATGACTTATATTTTCCGTATTTTAAATCAAATCGATCTAAAGTCATAACCTTATGCCATGCATCAACAAAATCTTTTACAAACTTCTCTTTTGCGTTTTTAGCAGCATAAACTTCAGAAAGTGCTCTTAATTCAGAATTTGAGCCAAATATTAAATCTGCGCGAGTCGCCGTCCATAAAACTTCACCAGTTGTACGATCTTTAATGTTATACAGTTCTTTTTCTTCATCAATAGCTTCCCATTTAGCATTCATATCTAACAAATTCACAAAGAAGTCATTTGTTAATACTCCTTTCTCATCGGTTAAAACACCATGATTAGAACCATCGTAATTAGTATCTAAAACTCGCATTCCACCTACTAAAACAGTTAATTCTGGCGGCGTTAAGGTTAATAAATGCGCTTTATCTATCAATAATTCTTCAGTAGTGAATATATATTTACCGCTTGTGTAATTTCTAAATCCATCGGCAATCGGCTTCAACAATTCCATAGACTCTTCATCAGTTTCTTCAGCTAAAGCATCCATTCTTCCTGGTGTAAAAGGAATTTCAACATCTACTCCTGCATCTTTTGCTGCTTTTTCAATAGCTGTATTTCCTGCTAAAACAATTAAATCTGCCATAGAAATTTTCTTGTTTCCTTTTGCTTTTTTGTTGAATCTCTTCTGGATTTTCTCTAACTCGGCAATTACTTTATTTAATTGTTCAGGGTTATTTACTTCCCAGTTGCGCTGTGGCTCTAATAAAATTCTAGCTCCGTTAGCCCCGCCACGTCTGTCTGAATGACGATAAGTAGAAGCTGAAGCCCATGCAGTTGAAACTAATTCTCCTACGCTTAAATCTGTATTTAATATCTCTTTTTTTAGTTTATCAACATCATTTGCTGCTACTAAAGTGTGATCTACTTCTGGAATTGGGTCTTGCCAAATAAACTCTTCTTTAGGCACATCTGGACCTAAGTAAGTTGAAGTTGGTCCCATATCTCTGTGAATTAATTTAAACCAAGCTTTAGCAAAAGCTCGCTTAAATTCATCTTCATTTTTCAGAAAACGTCTTGAGATTTTATCATACGCAGGATCCATCTTTAAAGATAAGTCGGTAGTTAACATATAAGGTAGTTGCTTTTTATCTTTATCAAATGCATTTGGTATAATCGCTTCCGCGTTTTTAGCTTTCCATTGGTGACCACCACCAGGACTTTTCATCAATTCCCATTCGTATTTATATAAAAATTCTAAATAATCATGACTCCATTCGGTTGGTGTAGATGTCCAAGTAACTTCTACGGTAGATGTAATAGCATCAGCGCCACTACCCGATTTATAATCACTCATCCAACCTAAACCTTGATTTTCTATACTTGCAGCTTCTGGTTCTGGACCTAAATGACTTCCTTCTGCAGCAGCATGCGTTTTACCTAAAGTGTGACCACCTGCTATTAAAGCAACGGTTTCTTCATCGTTCATTCCCATTCTTGCAAAAGTTTCTCTAATATCGTGTGCAGCTGCAACCGGGTCAGGTTCGCCATTAGGACCTTCAGGATTAACATAAATCAATCCCATCTGCACGGCAGCCAATGGTTTTTCTAATTCTCTATCACCAGAATAACGTTCGTCTTCTAACCATTCGGATTCAGGTCCCCAGTAAATATCAGTATAAGGCTCCCAAGAATCTTCTCTACCACCGGCAAAACCTAAAGTTTCAAAGCCCATATCTTCTAAAGCTACGTTACCAGCAAGAATCATTAAGTCTGCCCAAGAAATTTGATTTCCGTACTTTTGCTTAATTGGCCAAAGCAGTCTTCTTGCTTTATCTAGGTTTGCATTGTCTGGCCAACTATTAATGGGTGCAAAACGCTGCTGACCATCTCTAGAACCTCCACGACCATCGCCTGTACGATAAGTTCCAGCACTATGCCAAGCCATTCTAATAAATAAACCACCATAATGACCAAAATCTGCAGGCCACCAATCTTGTGAATCGGTCATGAGTTCTTTTAAATCCGTTTTTAAAGCAGCCATATCTAATTTACTGAAAGCTTCAGCATAGCTAAAATCTTCTCCCATAGGATTTGATTTTGCTGCATTTTGTCTTAAAATCCCTACATTTAATTGGTTTGGCCACCAATTTTTATCGCGAGTAGCTACACGTTTCATTTCTGAATCTTTGTAGCTGTTTTTTTCTGCTGTAGCTGAAGAGCTATGAGCAGAATGTGCATTTCCTTTCATTCCAGTGACTGGACAAGTTGCCGTAGTAGCAGTTGATTGTGACCAGCCAAAAAATGAAAATAATAACATACTGAGTACAGTTATCTGTTTCATATTATTTGTGTTTAATTCATTAAAAATAATCAATTCAAAAGTATATTTTTAATAATATGATAATATTTTATTGAAATCGTAATTATTTATACTTCAATTATTGAAAGTGATAGCTATACTTATGAAAAAGATTAAACATTAATCTTCAACTACTTAAAAAATGATTACGTTTTTTAAATGAGAATGAAAAACTAAAATAAGAGTATAAAAATTTCATAAAGCAATTTCAAAACTGACTATAAACTGTAATTTGCTAATAAAAAAACATGAAGAAATTTGTATTGGTAATTATTTTATTAATTAGCACACTTTCATTTTCTCAATCTATAACAGGAAAGTGGATTACAATAGATGTTGAAACTGGGATTGAAAAATCAGTTGTAGAAATTTATGAAAAAGACGGGAAGTATTTTGGAAAAATTGTAGATTTTCTTCAGGAAGGCGTATCAGATGATGCCGCTTGCATGCACTGTAAGGGTGACATGAAAGGAAAAAAACTAATGGGTTTTGATGTTTTAAAAGGCTTTGAAAAAGAAGATGATAAATTTGTTGATGGCACAGTAACCGACCCAGAAAACGATGAAACTTACGATGCAAAAATTTGGGTTGACAAAGAGAATCCTGAAAGATTAAATATTAGAGCTTATGTTGCTTTCTTTTATAAAACCATACAATGGAAAAGATTTTAGTCTAGGTAATGCTTTCTCCACCATCTACTTTAATGATACTTCCATTGATCCAATTTGCTTCGGGTTTGCTCATTAAGTAAACCACATTTGCTACATCTTCAGGAGTTGTTAGTCTTCCCATGGGATTTTGCTTTTCTCTAGCCTTAGCTAATTTTTGGCTATTTGGAATTTGCTTAAATGCTTCAGTGATAGTTAAACCTGCTTGTATACAATTAGATGTAATTCCGAATTTTGCATATTCTACCGCAATGCTTCTGGAAATGGCTTCTAAAACTCCTTTAGCTGATGAAACCGCAGCATAACCAGGCCAAGCTTTTTGGTTTCCTTCACTTGTAAAAGCTAAAATTTTTGCAGGATTGTTCAATAAATTAGATTCGTGTAGAGAATTGACCCATTGGTATAAACTATGTCCCATAGCTTGAATGGTAATAGAAAAATCAAGTTCACTTAGCTTTTCTTCTCCATGTAACATCTTCAAACTACCTTTAGCTATACTGTGTAATAACAAATCTATTTTAAGTTCTGGATTATCCTTTTTAAGTTGGCTTATCAGTTTTTGAATACTTTCTAGTCTGGTAGCATCTTTATTAAAGGATTTAATTTCAATTTTATTTTGGTTTTTTAAAT
The DNA here is from genome assembly GCA_965662165.1 of Psychroflexus sp. Lineage (GTDB taxonomy): Bacteria > Bacteroidota > Bacteroidia > Flavobacteriales > Flavobacteriaceae > Psychroflexus. The sequence continues at coordinate 4,680 of CBFIGU010000059.1, read as the reverse complement.
CTTCAATTTCAGCATAAAAAGCATCTAAATGATTTCTTGGATCTCGATGTATAATAATAAGATTCCAACCTTGGCTAGCCATTTTTTTTACACTTGCCCAACCTAAACCTTTGCTTCCTCCTAAAATTAATGCTGTTTTTTTCATGAATAGACTTATAGTTCAGGAATTCTAATTATAAAAGTGCTGCCTTTTCCCAGTTCACTTTTAACTTTAATACTTCCTTTATGTAGTTCTGCAATTTTTTTACATACTGAAAGCCCAATACCGTTACTATTTTTATTGGGTTTTACAGTAGAGAAAATTTTGAAAATATTCTTTTGGTATTTAGAGTCAATTCCAATTCCGTTATCCTGAATATGAATATAATTTTGATTATTCTCCTTGCGGATAGAAATATGAATTTGAAGCTTTTCTTCGCTTCTATACTTGATAGCATTTTGAATTAAATTAGTAAATAATCGTTTTAATAAAATTGGATAGGCCTTAATTTTTTCGATTTCAGTTTTAAATTCTATCTTTCCGTCAACTTCTTTTATTTGTTTACTAAAAATATTTTTTATTTCTTCAAAAAACGGCTTTAAGCTGACTTGTTCAAGATCTTCATTAAGTGTTCCTGAGCGTGAGTATTGGAGTAAACTATCTACTAGTCTACTCAATTCATCAGCAGCTTTGTGCAGCATATCAAAATATTGCTTTTGATCTTTAGATGAGAGTTGATCAGCTTGCATTTGAAGTAAGTCTGTAATCCCAAGAATATTTTGTAAAGGGGCTTTTAAATCGTGAGAAGCTACGTATGCAAATTCATCTAAAGAACTGTTTACCGCCTCTAAATTTTCATTTTGTTCCTTTAGCTGTTTGGTAAGTTTATAAATTTTATTTTCAAAATCGATTTGTTTAGTAACATCTTTTTGAATAGAAAAGAAGCCAATATGTTCTTCATTTTCATCAAACATGGGCTCACATTGAATACTTATCCAGTACTTTTCTTTATTTTTAGTATAATTGATAAGCTGAACATTAAAAGGTTTTATTTCTTTAATAGCCTCACGCATAACAGCTATAATATTTTGGTCAGACTCATCTCCCTGTAATAGCTTACCAGGTATTTTACCTAATACTTCTTCTTCATTAAAGCCGGTCAATTTTTCAAAAGCATTATTTGCGTAGGTAATTTCGCCTTCAATATTGGTTATAAGTACAGCATTTTCAGTTTGCTCCGCAATAAATGAAAGTTTTTTAAGCTGTAAATTATAATTTTTGAAATGTGTTATATCTCTTGTCGTGGAAAGGTATTTTTCTGTATTGGTGTTTTTATCATAAATGTATTTCAAATTTGTTTCAAACCAGAGTAATTTATTGCCTTTCGCTTTAAATTGATATCTTATATTTAAAATACTTTTTTTCTTTTTTAAACTATTAATCGCTTTTAAAAGCGCTTTTTGATGATTAATCTTAGGCACAAAGTTAAGTAGCTTTTTGCGTTTTAAATATTTAATAGAATAGCCTGTTATTTGTGTAGCAGAAGGCGATATAAAATTGAAAGAATGATCCTTTAAATCATGTAGGCAAATTAAGTCGTTAGCATTATCTGTTAATAAATTAAATAATTTTGCTTGATAGGCTAATTCCTTATTTACATCTTTGTATTGAGAAGTTTTTATATCTAGCTCTTTTCTTACTCCACTAATTTGTGTTATATCTATAAAACTTAAAACAATTCCTTTTATTTGTTTTTCTTTTGTTTTAAACGGAGAAATTTGTAACAAATACTTTTGATTATTTAAATCTTTAACTGTAGTTTCATAAGGTATTAGCTTATCATAAACTTCTTCTATTTGATACATTAAGTCATTCACATCAAACTTACTCCTAAAATGACTAATATGTCTACCTATATCATGTTTTACTAAATTGAGAATTTTTTTAATTGCCGGTGTAAACCTTCTAATGTGAAGATTTTCATCTAAAAATAAAATGGCAATGTCTGTACTATGTATAAGATTATTTAAGTCGTCATTGGCGTCTGTTAATTCTTCTACTTTCTGTTGAAACTCAGAATTCACCGTATACAATTCTTCATTTACTGATTCTAACTCTTCATTTGAGCTTTGCAACTCTTCATTCGCAGCTTGTAATTCTTCGTTACTAGACTCAAGTTCTTCAATAGTTGTTTGCAAATTTTCTTTATTCGTACGGAGTTCTCTTTCTAGAATGCTTATTTTCTCTTTGGAAGCATGACTTAAATCTAACTCATAATCTGAACTTTCACGATTAACTTCTTTTGGATGAGAAGCCTTAAATGTGGCTGCATAAAGATGATTGGCAGATCTTTTTGGAAGCGGACTAATTTCAATATCAATTAATTCAGACAGAAACATTTGCAGATGAACATTGGTCTCAAAGTTTTTTAATTGAAAAGATTTATCGGTCTTTATCACTTTGTTAGCAAGCAACTCAAAACTGAGTTGAAGTTGTTCAGGAAGCATGCTTAACAAGTTGAAGTCTATTTCTCCAGCAGGAAGGCGAAGCCATTGGTTTACGTTGCCTGTGGTGTGTATTAATTCAAATTGTTCATTAAAAACAATGGTGTTGGGCACATAGCTCTGAATTAAATAATGTTGAACTTCATTTACAATTCTTCTTTTATTTTGTAAAGGACTTTCAAACTGCTGAATGTGTGTTCTTTCAGGTTTAGACTTATCAGAGTAAGAAAGCGTAATTGGTTTTCTTCTATTAAAATTAATTATTTTCTTGCTGTTTTTATTCTGATAAATTTTGTATTTAGAACTAACTTCTTTGTATTCTGAAGATGCTTCTCCAAGAGATTCACTGGATCCCAAAAACAAATAGGCATCTTTTTTTAAAGAGTACTGAAATAACCTAAATAAGTTTTGTTGTAAATCGTTATTTACATAAATCAAAAAGTTTCTACAACTTAAAATATCGATTTTACTAAAAGGCGGATCTTGAATTAGGTTGTGTACCGAAAAAATTACTGTACTTCTAATTTCTTTAGCAATTTGGTATCCATTTTTTTGTACTGTAAAATATTGTTTTAAAAAATGATCAGGTACTTCATTAGCTATACTTTCAGGGTAGGTTTTTTGAGTAGCTTTTTTAATGGCTTCTTTATCTAAGTCTGTTGCAAAAATGGTAACCTCATAACTTAGTTGATTTCTCCTAAGATAATCTTTAATTAAAATAGCAAAAGAATAGGCTTCTTCTCCCGTAGAACATGCAGGTATCCACAAACGGATTTGTCTATTTTCTTTATTACTTTCTACAACCTTAGGAATTACATTTTCTTCTAAATATTCAAATGCTTTTATATCCCTAAAAAAACGAGTTACACCTATTAATAACTCTTTAGCGAGCTTGAAGGATTCTTCAGTATTTGTGGTTATGTAAGAAAGATATTCTTCAAAACCTTCATAGCCTAAAATTCCAATTCTTCTATTTACTCGTCTTAGAATTGTAGTAATTTTGTATTCAGAAAAATCTACCCCAGTATTCATTTTAACTTCATGCAAAACAGCATCTAGCTTTTTGGTATCTAAATTACCGTCAGCAATATTTGTCTGCATAATTGTTCTATTACTCAAGAAGTTTTTTAATTCATCGGGCATTTCTTCTACATCACAAACCACATCAACTGCCCCCGTCATGATGGCGTTTTTTGGCATGCCGTTAAATTTAGCGGAGTCAGGTCTTTGTGCTAAAACAAAACCTCCTTTTTCCTTCAAATACTTTATACCTTCAGTACCATCACTTCCAGTGCCAGAAATTATAATACCTGCCATACTTTCAATATCTTGGTTAGCTAAAGATTCAAAAAAAGTACTGATTGGGAAACTTAGTTTTCTGTCTTCTTTTTCGCTTAAAATAAATTTACCTTCAAAAATTTCTACAAACTTTTTAGGTGGGTTAAGATAAATACGATTTTTTTGAATAGACATTTGATCTTCAATGACTTGAATAGGCAATTGGGTATGTCTTGCCAAAAGTTCATCCATCAAACTCTTATGATTGGGCGCCAAGTGCTGGATTACAACATACGCGTAACCCGATTTTAAAGATACATTTTCAAAAAAAGTTTCAAGAGGTTCTAATCCACCCGCAGATGCTCCAATTCCTATAATAGGAAAATTGATTTTTTTAGGCATAAAAAGTCAAATTAACTTATAAATGTAAGAATTATAAGTGAGTAATAAGCCAAATTAAATATTAATTAAGTAACTATAATAATTATTTAAGATTCTAAAAATAGAACAACGGAATTAAAACAGTAGCGGCTAACCAAAAAAGCAGGTTTAACCCCACTCCAACCTTGAAGAAGTCGGCAAAAGAATATTTACCAGCACTAAAAACCATTGCATTAGTTTGGTAGCCTACTGGGGTCATAAAAGTTGCAGAAGCAGCAAACATTACCGTTATTAAAAAAGGCAGTACATCCATGTCTATTCCATGTGCTGTGGCAATTGCTATTGGTGCCATGATGGCTGCAGATGCATTATTAGACATGATTTCTGTTAATAGAGATGTTGTTAAATACAATCCAGATACAATAGCAACAGGTCCATAACTACCAAGTTGATTTGTAATAAAATGTGCAATATGTAAATCTAAACCTGTATTGGTCATAGCGGTACCTAAACTTAAAGTACCAGCAATTAAAAAGA
>CBFIGU010000058.1:0-16156 GCA_965662165.1 Psychroflexus sp. | reverse complement strand
CTCGACAAGCTTATTTATAAAAAACAAGTTACAATTTGGAAGTTCAAACTTTATGGCAGTCTCAAGAGGTGTTCCACAACCAGCATTTATAATATTTGGGTCAGCTCCCAATTTTAGCAATTCTTCAAAAGCTTCTTTTTTATTGTTAAGTATGGCTATGGATAGTAAAGATATATTGTATTTAGGGTCTTTAAAATTTAGGATATCTTCATCTTTATTTGCTTCTTCTCTTATAGCTTGCACATCATTATTTTCAATAGCTTTTACAATGCGTTCTGCGGGTGTATCATAAAAGTTTGAAAAACGATGTGATGGCGGTTTAAAGTCTTGACAAGCCATAAAAAATAAAGGAAGTAGTAATAGTAGATATTTTTTCATAGTAAATCAGTTGAATTTAAAACTTGAATTTGATAAAGTTACGGTATTGTAAAGTTATTTGCATCAATACATCTTTACAATTTGCGCGGATTTGAAATCTGCACTAGCGCTAAAAAAAGAGTTCCAAATCTTATTCAAAATTTGGAACTCAAAATTTAAAATTAAGTTTTGCCTACATCTCGTTCAGCATATTCGAAATCTCGTCTAATTTTGGAGTTAAGACTACTTCAATTCTACGGTTTTTAGCTTTGCCTTCAGCAGTTTCATTAGTAGCAACTGGTGCATATTCACCTTTTCCAGCTGCAGTTAAATTCTGTGGATCGATATCATTATTTTTCAACAAGAGTTTTAAAACTTCAGTAGCGCGTTTGGTAGATAAGTCCCAGTTGTCCGTTAGTTGTCCGGTTCCTCGATACGGGTCATCGTCGGTGTGGCCTTCAATTGAAACCGCAATATCTGGATTTTGAGCTAGGACTTTTCCTAATTCAGCTACTGCTTTTTTTCCTTCGCTTCCTACAGACCAACTTCCAGAGCTAAATAAAAGTTTGTTTTCCATAGAAACATAAACCTTTCCGTCACGTTGTTCTACCGTTAAGCCTTTACCTTCAAAATTGGTTAGTGCTTTAGAAAGGTTTTCGCGTAGGTTGTTCATTTTTTGTTCCTTATCAGCAATTAAGCCTTCAAGCTCGTCTATGCGTTGCGAACGAGAAGCCAAATCTTTTTGAAGCTTTTCTAATCGGGTTTGTTCTTCAGCTAAAGCTTTTTCTTTTGCTTCCAGTTCTTTTAATAATTCACGGTTACGTTTTGCGTTTTCAGCTAAAGCAGATGAGCTATTTTCTTCTAAAGCATCATAAGATTTAGAAAGGTTTAGGTAGTTGGTTTGCAGGTTAGCATATTTCATTCGTAATTCTTCTTCTTCTTCTTTCAGTAAGTTGTATTCAGCTTGTAAATTGCTTAATTTAGATTTAACTTCAGCTAATTCACTTTCTGTGTCTTGTTGCGTTTCTTGCAGCATTTTATAATCGTCTACCAAACGATTGTAGTTGCCTTCTAAATCTTTAAATTTCTTCTGACTTACACAAGAAGTAAGCAATAAAGCAGGGAGTGCGATTAGGGTAAATAAGCGTATTAATTTCATAATTTGTTTTTTATTGAACGGTATTATTTTGTTTTTCGTATTTAATGTATTTCTAAAAGTACAGGACAATGGTCGCTGTGCTTAGCCTGATTTAAGATAGCTGTGCGCTTTATTTTATCTTGTAGATGTTTGGCTAGCAAATGGTAATCTAATCGCCAGCCTTTATTGTTTGCTCTGGCATTACCACGATAACTCCACCAAGAATAGGCAGTTTCGTCAGGATGCTGAAGCCTAAACGTATCAATAAAGCCACTGGCTAAAAAGCCTGAAAGCCATTCGCGTTCTACTGGTAAAAAACCAGATACATTTTTTAACCGAACCGGATCATGAATGTCGATGGGTTCGTGGCAAATATTATAATCACCACAGATATTTAGGTTGGGAATTTTGTTAGTTAATTGGTTGATGTAGGTTTGAAGGTCGTCCATATATTTTAATTTAAAATCTAAACGCGCATCGTTTGTTCCGGAAGGTAAATACATACTCATGATTGAAATTTCATTGAAATCGGCGCGAAGATTTCTGCCTTCTGCATCCATATAATCTATACCAGTACCGTATTCAACGTGTTTTGGTTCTTTTTTACAAATAATACCTACACCGCTATATCCTTTTTTTTGAGCTGAATACCAATAGCAATAATGGTAGCCTATTTCTTCAAAAATGCTATTATCTATTTGTTCGGGTTGAGCTTTGGTTTCCTGAAAACAAACTACGTCTGCATCGGCGGCTTGAAGCCACTCTACCAATCCTTTTTTTAAGGCTGCACGAATTCCGTTTACGTTATAAGAAAGTATTTTCATTCAAATAATTTGCTTCAAAAGTAATGGATTTTAATAAGAAAAAAGACATGTGGAGAAAAGAGACTTGATGTATTTGACAAAAAAGATAAATAGATGAAAAGATGAAGAGACGAAAAGACTTTTTATTATAAACTATCAGCAACCAACTTTTTTAGTTTGAGAGTAATGTCCTAAGACGAAGATTATTTGCTAGTATTAGTATTTAGAATTTAGTAAAAAGACAAAAACAGACAAGAAAAAATAAGGGTTTTGCCTTGTTTACAATTATATAAACCAACCGCAAGGCAAAGAGAATTAATGTATAAAAAAACCGTTTCGATGTTACTTCGAAACGGTTTTTAATTATATAATTTATTCAATTATTAAGCCTGAACAGGCTCAATTGAAACATAAGATTTATTATCTTTTGTCTTGCTAAATTTTACAATTCCGTCCACTTTTGCGTGAAGGGTATGATCTTTACCAGCGTAAACATTTTCACCTGGTCTATGAGCGGTACCGCGTTGTCTAACAATAATGTTACCAGCAACAGCAGGTTGACCGCCAAAAATCTTAACACCTAAGCGTTTCGATTCTGATTCTCTTCCGTTTTTAGAACTACCTACACCTTTCTTGTGAGCCATCTCTTTAGGTTTTAAAAATTAATATTATTTGCTAAGCGCTTCGATTAATTCTGCTTTCTTTAAAGTAGAATAGCCTTCTAAGCCACGATCTTTAGCTAATTTTTTCAAATCAGCAACTGTCATGCTTTCTAAATCTGCGCTTTCTTCCTTTTTAGCTTCTGCTTTTTTAGTTTCAGCTTTAGGAGCTGCTTTCTCTTCTTTTTTAGGTGCAGCTTTTTTTGCACCACTAGCAATAATCTCTTCGATTAAAACTTCGGTTAAGGCTTGTCTGTGACCGTTTTTCTTACGGTAACCTTTACGTCTTTTCTTTTTGAATACGATAACTTTATCGCCTTTTAAATGCCCTAAAACTTTCGCTTTAACTTGAGCACCATCTATAGCTGGGGCGCCAATAGTTGTATTTTCACCATCCATTAATAACATTACGTTATCAAAAGTTACGCTGTCTCCTTCATTAGAGTCCAAACGGTGAACATACACTTTCTGGTCTTTCGCAACTTTAAATTGCTGCCCTGCCATCTCTACAATTGCATACATAGTGTATAAGTTTAAATTATTTTTTAAAAATGTGTGCAAATATAGAGCTTAAATTTGAAACTGCAAAGTTTGTTTTATAAACTATATTTAGCTGTAAATGAGAATGATTTGTTTCTATAAACTAGTTTTCAATTTTATTTTTGAACAACTGCATAAAGGTAAGCGTTAAAACAACAGAAGTGGCTAAGCCCATTAACAACACAATAAAAGAGAATGTAGCAATACCAACATCATAGTGTGTTGCGAAATCTGAAACTAGTTCATTTAAAAAATTAGGTTGTATCTCAGTTGCATATATGGACATAAATATGGTAAATACTATTGAAGCTATAAAACCAGTAACTATTCCCGCCGAGAATCCAGTAGAATAATTATAATTTTCACCCGTTTCAATTCTTCTATATCGTATGGCTTCAAAAATGGCAAAACCAGTAATTACACCATTAAACAAACTAAAAAATGGATTGGTGTGTAAATCGAATAAAGAGAGCACTAAAAAATAAGCTATTAATGATGTTGTTAAAGCAAAAGCAAATCGAATTGGTAGTGTAAATTTATTCATTATTTATTATTTTATGGTAAAATTAAAACATTCTTCAATTTATTAGTTTAAATGCATGTTAATTTTGAATTTATTTAAATTTACAAATATTTAAGAAGTGGTCTACTAAAAAAATTTTCATATTTGTAACAAATGTATTTAAACACACACTTATCTAGTAACTTTTAAAAATTAATGAAAATGACAAAAAAAATTAGCTTATCTGTCATTGCCGTATTGCTTTCGTTTGTTGGTTTTGCCCAGCAAGTAGATTATGAGCTTTACACTTTAGACAATGGCTTAGATGTAATTCTTCATCAAGACAACTCTGCTCCAGTGGTAACGGTTGGTGTAATGTATCATGTAGGTGCAAAAGATGAAGAGAAAGGAAGAACAGGATTTGCTCACTTTTTTGAGCACTTATTATTTGAAGGAACTGAAAATATTGAACGTGGAGAATGGTTTGATATAGTTTCTGCTAACGGTGGCCAGAACAATGCAAACACTACTTACGACAGAACATATTACTACGAAACTTTTCCTTCTAACAATTTAGAGTTAGGACTTTGGATGGAGTCAGAACGTATGCTGCACCCGGTGATTAATCAAATTGGGGTAGACACACAAAATGAAGTAGTAAAAGAAGAAAAAAGAACTCGAGTTGATAATGCTCCGTATGGTAAAATTATTTATTCTACAGGAATTAATCCTTATATGTTCGACAAGCATCCTTATAAAGGAACCGTTATTGGAACTATGGATGATTTAGATGCTGCTCAACTTGATGAGTTTTTAGATTTCTTTGATAAGTATTACGGACCTAATAATGCAACCTTAGTAATAGCTGGAGATATAGACTTAGACAATACAAAAGTATTGGCTGAAAAATATTTTGGTGAAATCCCAACAGGTAATGAAGTAACTCGAGTTGATATTAAAGAAGACCCAATTACTGAAACTATTGAAGCTACCGAGTATGATGATAACATACAGATTCCAGCTAAAATATTTGTTTACAGAACTCCAGGAATGGGAGAACGCGATGCTTATGTTTTAGATATGATTTCTTCTATTTTAACCGATGGAAAAAGTTCTAGAATGTACAAGCGTTTAGTAGATGAAGAAAAAATTGCTTTACAAGTTCTTGCGTTAAACAGAACTTTAGAAGATTATGGAACTTACGTAATGGGTGGTTTAGCATTAGGAGATGCAGACCTAAGTGAGATTGCTGCAAGTATAGACGATGAAATCGAAAAATTGAAAGCAGAATTAATTACAGAGCGTGAATACGAAAAGTTACAAAACAAGTTCGAAAATAGATACGTTAGCTCTAACTCAAGTATTCAGGGTATTGCTTCATCTTTAGCTACTTACCATGTTTTATATGGTGATGTAGATTTAATTAATAAAGAAATTGAAATTTACAGAAGTATAACTCGCGAAGAAATTAAAGAAGTGGCTAATAAATACTTAAACGCTTCTTCAAGATTAGACTTAGATTATTTACCAACACCAAACGATCAATAAAATGAAAAATAAAATAATAGTTAGCCTATTTTGTCTTTTTGTAAGTGTTTCGGTTTTTGCACAAATTGACCGCTCACAAATGCCAGAACCAGGACCAGCTCCAAGTATAAACTTAGGCGAACCTGAAACCTTTACCCTTAAAAATGGGCTTAAAGTTTTAGTAGTAGAGAACAATAAGTTACCAAGAGTTACGGCAAGAATCTTAACCGATATGCCACCAAAGTTTGAAGAGAAGCCAGGAACAGCAGCTTTACTTTCTGCTTTAATGGGTACAGGAACAGAAAACATTAGCAAAGATGAGTTTAATGAAGAAGTAGATTTTTTAGGCGCAAATATTAGCTACGGTTCATCTAGTGCTTTTGCAAGTTCACTTTCTAAATTCTTCCCTAGAGTAATGGAATTAATGGCAGATGGTTTATTAAACCCTGTTTTTACTGAAGAAGAATTAGAAGCAGAAAGAGCTAAATTAATTGAAGGGATTAAATCTAACGAGAAAAATACACCAGCAATTACGAGCCAGGTAGCTTCAGCTTTAAGCTATGGAAAAAATCACCCTTACGGACAGATTGAAACTATAGAAAGTGTTGAAAGCATTACTTTAGAAGACATACAGAATATGTATGCAGAAAACCTAACGCCAACTAAAACTTACATGGTGGTTGTTGGAGATATTTCTAAAAGAGCTGTAAAGAAACTTGTAAAAAAGCATTTCAAAAAATGGGAAAATGAAGTAAATGTTGAAAACAACATGGTTACTCCAGAAGATGCTGATTACACACAAATCAATATTGTTGATATGCCTAATGCAGTACAAAGTCAAGTAACCGTTCAAAACTTAGTAGATTTAAAATTAGGAGATGAAGATTACTTTGCCGTTTTAATTATGAACGACATTTTAGGTGGAAGTTTTGGAAGTTACCTAAACATGAATCTAAGAGAAGACAAAGGTTGGACGTATGGCGCAAGATCTAGTGTAGGAACAAGTCGTTACCCAATGTCATCTCGTTTTAGTGCTTCTAGTCAAGTTAGAAACGCAGTAACTGACAGTACAGTTGTAGAAATGCTAAAAGAAATTGATAAAATTAGAACAGAAGATGTAGATGCTCAAAAATTAGAAGATGTGAAGAAGAGTTTTGCAGGAACTTTTGTTTTACGTCTAGAAAATCCAAGTACAGTAGCTAATTATGCACTAAACATTGAGCTAAACAATTTACCTGAAGATTTTTACGAAAACTACTTAAAGAAAATTAACGCAGTTACGGTAGAAGATGTAAAGCGTGTGGCTAACAAATACATTAAGCCAGAACACTTACGTTTTGTTATTGGTGGTAAAGGAGCAGATATTGCTTCAGGTTTAGAAGAAATTGAATACATGGGAAAAACAATTCCAGTAATGTACTTTGATAAACAAGCAAACCAAGTAGAAAAGCCAGTATTTACTACTCCAGTACCAGAAGGTGTTACTTTAGAAACGGTTTACGCAGATTATATTGAAGCCATTGGCGGAAAAGAAAAAGCTGAAAACCTAGAAAGTGTTGTAATGAAAGGAGCTGCAAGTATTCAAGGAATGTCATTAAATGTTTTAATGAAGAATACAGCAGATGGTAAAATGCTACAAAGCATCACTATGGGAGCTATGGCTATCAATAAAACTGTTTTTGACGGAGAAAAAGGGTATACAGAAGCTCAAGGTCAAAAAATGGAATTTGACCAAAAACAAATTGATGCACAAAAGAAAATGGCTGGTATTTTCCCAGAGTTAAAACCAAAAGAAGGTGTTGAGCTTGCTAATATTCAAAGTATTGATGGTGAAGACGCTTACGTAGTTCAAGTTTCAGAAAATGTAAAAGAATACTACTCTGTAAGTACAGGCTTAAAACTAATGACTTCAACCACGATAGATCAAGGTGGACAGTCTTTTACAACTACTATTAAGTACGAAGACTATAAAGACGTAGATGGCTTATTATTCCCAACAAAATTTGTACAGGATATAGGACAAGAGTTAATTATTAATTTTGATGAAATTTTGTTAAACAAAGAAGTTTCAGATCAAGATTTCCAATAATATTTAAATCTCTATTTAAATGATAAAAACCCTGCGATTCGCAGGGTTTTTTTTATTGTAAAAAGTTGGATTTATTTTTCAGAATGGCTTTCTTCTTCTATTTCTGTTTTTATTTCACCTAGACTGGCCTCAGTTACTAGATTGGCTTCAGTAGCTTCATCTCTATTTCGTTTTTCAGCAGATTTTAAATCGTCTCCCAAAATTTTAGACCAAGGCCTAAGGCTTTCGATATTTTCAAAAATTATTTTTAAAATCGCCACAAAGAGTATCGATAAAAACATGCCCGAAATTCCCCATAAAGCTCCGCCAAAAAACACAATTACAATGGCTACAAATGCATTTATGGAAACCTGAGACGAAACCACTTTTGGAACTACAAAATAATTGTCGAATAACTGTATACCTGTGTAAGCTGCTGCAATTATAAAAGGAGTTGTTAAATCGTCTCCACCGGTAAGCATGTACATTACAATGGGTAAGCTCACACCAATAATTCCACCGATATAAGGAATCAGATTTAAAATGGCACAAATAATACCTAGTAAAATGGCATATTCTAAACCAATAATTAAATAAGCAATAGAATTGAGAATCCCAATAATAAGCATTTCTAACATTAAACCCACAACATAGCCTTGTATGGCAGACTTTGAACTTTCTAAAATAGAATGTACTCTATCTTGTTGTTTATCGTCAAATACTTCGTAAAAGAAATTTACAAACAAAGGTTTATAAAGCAGAAACATAAATATGTAGATAAATACTAGTAGAATATTAGTCAGTAATGTCAAAATAGAATCTAAGAAGGTACCGATATAATCCTTAGATTGATTAACTAAGTTATTTAAAGCTTCAGACTGGGCTTTTTTATCAAAACCTAACGAATCGGTTACCCAAAGTTGTAAATTGTCTTTTATCTCTGTGCCACGCTCTCTAAATTGATCGCCATATTCTGCGAAGCTTGCCACCTGTGTGTAAATAAAAGAGAGTAATCCAATAACAATTCCTAAGGCTAGTAATAAACTTAAAAAAATCGCAATAATCTTAGGAACTCTCCATCTTCTTAACCGATTTACAATAGGATTCAGTAAAATGGCAAACATTAAACCAAAACTAATGGGTATGAGTACATTGCTTAACAAGTTTAAAACGTAGAAAAATAAGCAAACCCCAATGAGCACAAAGGTAGCGCGCATATAAAAGGGTTGGGAAATGATTTTAGCTAGGTTGAGGTTGGCTTGTTTATTCATAATCACAATTTTGAACAAAAGTAACCATAAAAATCACCTTCGGGAAAAGTTTAAAAAATTAACAATTAACGCTTCTTTTAGTCTTCTCGTTTTTCAACTAATTACTTTTACACACTTTTAAAATAAAGAGTAACTACTTTTTATGTTCAAAAACGGCTATGAAAAAAATATACAAATCGATTAATATTAAGTTTTTTAGTTTGGTATTGTTCTTCTTTATAATGGCTTGTAAAGAAGAACAATCCCAACAGCAAGCGCCACCAATACAAGAATTTCCTGTAATTACGGTAGAAAATCAAAATGTAACTACCTTCAAAAATTATCCAGCTATTGTTGAAGGTGTTGTAAATAGTGAAATCTTCGCAAAAATTCCCGGTTATATCACTCAAGTTTATGTAGATCAAGGCGACCGCGTAAAAAAGGGACAATTGCTTTTTCAGCTAGAAACAGCTTCTTTAAGTCAAGATGCAAAAGCTGCAAAAGCTAGGGTAAATCTTGCCCAAGTAGAAGTAAATAGACTGAAACCCTTAGTCGAAAAAAACATAGTTAGCTCAGTGCAATTGCAAAGTGCAGAAGCCAATTTAGAAGATGCCCAAAGTAGTTTAGAAAGTATACAAGCTAATATTGGTTATGCAAAAATTAGTAGTCCAGTAAATGGAGTGGTTAGTAGAATTAATTTTAGAAATGGAGCTTTGGTAAGCCCGCAAGATGCTATGCCGCTAACTCAAGTTTCAGAAATTGACGAGGTATTTGTTTATTTTTCAATGAATGAAAAAGACTTTTTGAATTATATAGCTGAAGCTGAAGGAAAAAGCATGGAGCAAAAAATTGAAGCTTTTCCAGAAGTAGAGTTGCAGCTATCCAACGGAAATAAGTTTCAACAAAAAGGAAAAATTCAAGCCATTTCAGGAAATGTGAACCAAAATACAGGGACATTGAGCTTTAGAGCTCGATTCAAGAATCCAAATTATATTCTTCGAAATGGAGCAAGTGGAATCATATCTGTGCCATCTACATACCAAAATCGAATTACAGTTCCTAAAGTTTCCACTTTTGAAAGACAAAACAGACGCTTTGTTTTTATAGTTGAAAATGATTCTATTTACGAGCAAGCCATAGATGTTTTAGATGAAACACAAACCGAATTCGTTCTCGATAATCAATTAAAACCGGGAACTAAAATTATGGGCAAAGGAGTTAACCGAGTAAAGTCTGGAGATAAAATTAAACCCAAACCGGTAGGTTTTAAAGAAATTACCAATTCGTATAACACGGTTTTTAAATAAAGAAGCATGCTAAAAACCTTTATCAATAGGCCTGTACTTTCAACTGTAATTTCTATTATACTAGTTATGCTTGGGATTTTAGGTCTTAGCGATTTACCAGTTACCCAATATCCAGATATTGCTCCACCAACTGTACAAGTTTCTGCTTCTTATCCTGGAGCCAATGCAGAAACCATAATAGAAAGTGTAATAAATCCCTTAGAAGAACAAATAAATGGAGTAGAAGGTATGACTTACATTACTTCTACAGCCAGTAATAATGGTTCTGCAAGTATCAATATTTTCTTTAAACAAGGTTATGACCCAGACATTGCTGCGGTAAACGTACAAAATCGTGTAGCTAGAGCAAATGCTGTTTTACCTGAAGAAGTAATTAGAGCAGGAATTGTAACCCAAAAACGAACTAACACTGCTTTAATTTATATTTCGGCTTATTCTACTAACCCTACTTATGATGATACGTTTGTACAAAATTACTTAAACATTAATGTAAAGCCAGAATTAGAACGTGTTGATGGAGTTGCAGAGGTAAATGTTTTTGGTGGTAAAGATTATGCTATGCGTGTTTGGTTAGACCCAACTAAAATGGCAAATTATGGTTTAAATGCTTCAGAGGTAATTGCAGCCATTCAAGAACAAAGTTTAGAAGCAGCAGCAGGAGCTCTAGGTCAAAACGCTGGCGAAGCTTTTGAGTTAACCATAAAGTACGATGGGCGTTTCAAAAACAAAGAAGAGTATGAGAATATTATTATTAAAGCTTTTCCTGACGGAAGTATTCTTCGCTTAAAAGATGTAGCCAATATAGAATTAGATGCTTTTTCTTACGTTTCTAAAACCCGATCTAAAGGTCACCCAGGAATGAGCTTTGGTATTTTTCAAACACCGGGCTCCAACGCGCAAGAAATTATAGAAAAACTCTATGTGAAGCTAGAAAATCTTAAAGCAGATTTTCCTGAAGGCATGGACTACATTATTAATTACGATACTAATAAATTTCTAACGGCATCTATCAATAAGGTGAAAACCACTTTAATTCAGGCTTTTTTATTGGTTTTTGTAGTAGTGTTTATCTTTCTTCAAGATTTAAAAACGACTTTAATTCCTGCAATTGCTGTTCCTGTATCGCTAATAGGAACTTTCTTTTTTATGAATCTTTTTGGCTATTCAATTAACTTACTTACGCTTTTTGCTTTGGTTTTAGCCATCGGTATTGTGGTAGATGATGCCATTGTAGTAGCAGAAGCAGTTTACAGTAAAATTGAAGAAGGGTATGATAATGCTAGAAACGCTTCCATTAATGCCATGCAAGAAATTAGCGGAGCAATTATTTCAACCACGCTTGTTATGGCTGCTGTTTTTGTTCCAGTAACTTTTATAAAGGGTCCGGCAGGTGTGTTTTTTGAACAATTTGGAGTTACGTTAATTATTGCAATATTTATTTCATCTATTAATGCTTTAACCTTAAGTCCCGCACTTTGTGCTTTAATATTTAAGCCAAAAAATCAGCAAAAGAAATCCTTTTTGCATCGATTTTATTCTGCTTTTAACACATCATTCAACGCTGGAAAAAGAAAATACATTAAATCCTTAAGCTTTTTAATTCGTTATAAATGGGTAAGTTTTGGAATTTTAGCTTTAGCAATAGCAGCTATTTTTTGGATAGATGCAAATACACCAAAAGGCTTTGTTCCTACAGAAGATCGTGGAGTTATTTTTATGAATGTAGAGTTACCACCTGGAGCGAGTTTAGATCGAACCTTTACAGCTACCGATAGTATTTACCAAAATATAAAAAACATAAAAGGGATTAGAAATGCTTCTATAACTAGCGGAAGAAATTTCTTTTCTGGTTCAGGAAGCTCTTATGCGCAAGGTTTTATTATTCTAGATGCATGGGAAGAAAGAACTACAAAAGAAACAAGCGTAGATGCCTTAATTGCTAAAATGAATAAAGCAGTTAGCAATATTTACGATGCTAATATCATTTTCTTCACCCCTTCTAGCGTTCCTGGTTATGGGAGTGCAGACGGATTTGAAATTCAATTGGTAGATCGTAAATACGGTAGTTTACAAGATTTAGATCAAGCAGCAAAAGAATTTGTAAGTATGCTTAACCAAGATCAACGGGTTGCATTTGCTTCTAATTCTTTCAACACTAACTTCCCACAACTACAGCTTGATATAGATGTGGCTAAAGCAAAAATTAGCGGAATTCCTATAAGTGAATTGGTAGGAACGCTTCAAGCGTATATTGGCGGTTTTTATGTAAGCGACTTTAACCGATTCGGGAAACAATTTCGAGTATTTGTACAAGCCTACCCAGAAAACCGCAGAAAAATTGACGATTTAAATAGTATTTTTATTCAAACTCAAAATGCCGAAATGGCTCCAATTTCTGAATATGTAAGCTTAAATAAAGTCTACGGACCCCAAACCGTAAAGCGTTTCAACTTATTTAATGCAGTAGCCATTAATGGGTCTTCTGCCCCAGGTTTTAGTTCTGGTGATGCTATAAACGCCGTAAGAGAAGCGGCTGAAAAATTACCGAACAACTATGATATTGATTTTTCAGGAATTACCCGAGAAGAAATTAATGTTGCTGGGCAGTCTGTAATTGTATTTTTATTAAGTGTTTTGTTTGCTTACTTTTTTCTTGCTGCTCAATACGAAAGCTACTTGCTCCCTTTGGTGGTTATTTTATCTTTACCAACGGGTGTAATGGGCGCCTATTTTGTTACGTATATCTTAGGCTTAGAAAATAATATTTACTTTCAAATTGCCTTAGTAATGTTGGTAGGTTTACTGGCTAAAAATGCCATTTTAATAGTTGAATTTGCGGTGCAGCGAAGAAGGCAAGGCTACAGTATTGTTCGTTCTTCATTAGATGCTGCGTCTACTCGATTACGACCTATTTTAATGACTTCATTAGCTTTTGTGCTTGGATTACTACCTTTGGTTTTAGCTACTGGCGTTGGAGCAAAAGGAAATCAATCTATTGGTACGGGAGCGGCTGGCGGTTTGTTAATTGGTACTTTATTCGGAATTTTCATCATCCCAGTTTTCTTTAGCATTTTTCAATTTTTACAAGAAAAAATTACTGGAAAGCCAGAAATCACAAAACCAACGGAATAATGAAAAACTGGAAATCACATATTTTGTTTTTTACTTTCTTCAGCTTCATATTATTGATGCAATCCTGTTTTGTTGCAAAAGATTATGAAACACCAGAAGGCTTTAAACCCAACGAAAACCTATTTAGAACAGATCAAATTCAACAAGATTCAATTGCTATAGTCGATTTTTCTTGGAAAGAAGTTTTTACAGACACCTTGCTTCAAAACCACATAGCAACAGCTTTAGAAAACAATTTAGATATTCGCATTGCATTAGAACAAATTGCCATAGCCAATGCTTATGCAAAAGAAGGTAAAGCAGGTTATTATCCATCATTATCACTAGGTGGAAGCGTTAATTATCAAAACTTAGCTCCTAACTCTCAATTTGGTAATTTCTTTAGTTCCATTACCCAATATGAAGCATCAACAAGTTTAAACTGGGAAGCCGATGTTTGGGGAAAAATTAGAAGTAACAAGCGAGCTACGCAAGCCGAATTTTTTAGAAGCCTTGCAGGACATCAAGCTGTAAAAACTAGATTAGTTGCTGAAGTGGCTAGTGCCTATTTTCAAATTTTATCTTTAGATGAACGTATAGCAATTACGGAAGAAACCATTGCTACTCGTAAAAAAAGCCTGACTACAACTGAAGCTTTACAAGAAGCAGGACAACTTACAGCAGTTGCCGTTAAACAAACCGAAGCGCAACTTTACACCGCAGAAGCCATTTTAATCGATTTAAAAACCGAACTACGTGTTGCAGAAAATACACTTTCCATTTTAAAAGGAGAAGAACCTAAAAAGCAAAATCGCTCTAGTTTAAGTCGCCAACGTATTAATCAAGAAATGAAAGCTGGTGTACCGCTAAACTTATTGCGTAATCGTCCAGATGTTTTACAGGCAGAAGCTTCATTTAGAAATGCATTTGAGTTGACCAATGTAGCGCGAGCTAATTTTTACCCATCTTTTAATTTAACTTCTAACCTTGGTTTGCAAAGCTTAAGTTGGAGTGATTTTTTTAGTTTGAATTCTGTTTTTTCGAATGTTTTAGGAAGTTTCACTCAACCATTATTTAATCGTAGAGCTATTAAAACACAATTGGAAGTTAGCGAATCTCAACAAGAAGTTGCAGCACTTCAATTTCAGCAAACTTTATTGAATGCAGGTAAAGAAGTTTCAGATGCTTTATACAACTACGAAATGTTATCAGAAAAAGTACTTGTAAAACAAAAGGAGTTTGAAGCGAACCAAAAGGCATTTAATTATGCACAGGATTTGTTAACTAACGGTTTAGCTAATTATTTAGAAGTACTAAACGCACAAGAAAACATACTTACTACCAAGTTAGATTTGGTGAATAATCAACAAGCATTATTGCAGTCTAGTATCGATTTATATCGTGCTTTAGGTGGTGGTTGGCGTTAAACTTATCTTTTTCAGTTTCATGATTACATAAATCTGAGATTTTATTTGATTTTTAACTCATAATATGAACCTGAAAATCTACTCCTTCAATAAACTCTCATCAAACAATTTTAAGATGCGTTTGTACTCATCTGTCCAACTGCTGGGTTGTGTAAATCCATGTCCTTCTATGGGATACACTGCCATTTCCCAGTTATCTTTTTCCAGTTCGATTAAACGCTGTGATAAACGAACAACATCCTGAAAATGCACGTTGGTGTCAATCATACCATGAGCAATGAGCAAACTGCCTTGTAAACCTTCTGCAAAATAAATAGGACTTGATTTTCGATACGCTTTAGGGTCTGTTGTGGGTTCGTTTAAAATATTGCTGGTATACGGATGGTTGTAATGTGCCCAATCGGTTACCGAGCGTAAAGCCGCTCCAGCTGTAAAAGTTTCTGCTTCATTAAACATGGCCATTAACGTGATGAAGCCACCGTAACTACCGCCATAAATGCCCACTTTTTCAGGATTAATTCCGTGTTCTTCAACTAAATAATTTACAGCATCTACTTGGTCGCTTAAATCTTTTCCGCCCATGTGTCTATAAATTCCTGTTCGCCATTCAGCTCCATATCCAGCACTTCCCCGATAATCTACATCAATTACGGTGTAGCCCAAATCGCTTAATAAATTATGAAACATGTATTCTCTAAAATAGCTTGACCACCATTGATGTGCATTTTGTAAATAGCCGGCACCGTGTACAAAAACAATAGCAGCATCGTTTTTCATTTCAGCTTTAGGCGAGTATAATCGGGCTTTTACTGAAGCGCCATCTGAAGCTGTAAAGTTTATAAATTCTGGAGTTTTCCATGAATAATCAGCAAATTCAGTTGAAACGCCATTGGTCAATTGAACGGGTTTTGCTTTTACAGAATTTTTTTTCAGATACAATTCCCATGGTTGATTGGCGGTAGAATGTAAAATAGCCATGTGTTTTTCATCTGGTGAAAGCGTAACCAAGTTGCTTCCATTCATTGAAGTAAGCTTTTCTTTTTTGCTTCCGTCTAGCTTCATTTTGTAAAAATGACGAACACCAGAGCCTTCTTCAGAAGAAGTAAAATACCAATGCTTTGCATTTTTTGAAATTATGGGATTAAAGACTTCAAAATCACCAGAAGTTAGAGCTTTTTTGGTGTTGGTTTCTAAATTGAAAGTGTACAAATGTGAATAGCCAGTTTCTTCAGATTGAAAGTAAATTTCGTTAGTATTGGGAATAAAATCCCATGTGGCGTAACTACCATAAGCACTGATTCCTGGACCACCTAACCAAGCTTCATTGTGTTGATGGTCAATTACTTCTAAACTTTGAGTTTTTGGGTTGATTTTGCAAATCCAACGGTGTTTGTTGTCGTTAGAACGAATATCTATTACTGCAAAATTTCCATTTTCAGAAAACTTCACTTCAGAAAATTGAAGAGT
>CBFIGU010000057.1:0-16700 GCA_965662165.1 Psychroflexus sp. | reverse complement strand
GCAAAATGTATATCATAGCATGCAAGAAGACTAAAATTATAAAGTCATAAAAGTCATAAAAAAGCCTGAGTTGTTAAACTCAGGCTTTTTCATAATATAAATAATCTCTTTACTTACTTGATCATTTCGTCAAAAATAGATTTCATCAATCTGGTTTTATCATTCAAGCTTTCTTCCATAGAAATCATAGTTTCTGTTCTGTAAACACCGTCAATATCGTCTATCTTAAAGATGACTTGTTTGGCGTGCTCGGTATTTTTAGCTCTAACCTTACAGAATAAATTAAATTTACCTGTAGTTATATGAGCAACTGTTACATAAGGTATCTCGTTAATTCTATTTAAAACAAACTGAGTTTGTGAAGTCTTCTCTAAAAAGATACCAACATAAGCAATAAACGAATAGCCTAACTTTTTATAGTCTAATGAAAGAGATGAACCGATAATAATACCCGCTTCTTCCATTTTCTTTACTCGAACATGAACTGTACCTGCAGAAATTAAAAGTTTTTTTGCAATGTCAGTAAAAGGAGTTCTAGTATTATCTATTAACATCCCTAAGATTTTGTGGTCGGTTTCATCTAATTTAAACTTAGCCATATTTTTTATTTGAATATTGAATTAGCAAAATTAGAGATTATTTTTGAAAATCCTGTAACTTAATTTAGATTTTTAACCATTTTTAATGAAAAAAACTTTGTTTTAGTGCGAATATTATTGATTATAGTATTTAATTCTGGCATGTGTTGAACTTCTTTCTCATTAATCATGGTGAGCTCATCTTCAATTAAAATTTCCTGATGTGCATAAAGACTTGTGTTTTCTTGTATGTCTATTAGTTTGGGAACAAAATTGATTTCGTGATGCACTAAGTTTTCTTCATACTGAACAATCAAATCATATGCTTTATTCTTAAACTTTACTTTGCGTAAAATAAAATCTGCAAACAATTTCTGATTCTTAGGTATTTGTTGGTAGGTTGCTACTCCATCCTGCGGAAGTTGGTTGAGCATATAAACATTCAAAAGCCTTAAATAAGCCATGAAAATTAATTTTCTTGTTCCATCTCTATGATAGTCTTCAGGGTAATGACCTGCTTCAAATAAAATGCAAGTTGTGCCTAAACCCTGAAAGTAATCTCCAGTACAATTTGGATTGTAGGCGTCATCATAAGTTCCTATTTTATTCGGAATGTAATCTTCAAGAAATGTATACATTGACGAAATAAGTTGCATGCTTTCTTTTCTAGCCGATGTAATCGACCTTATTTTGTTAACTGCTGGAGCTAAAAAAGAAATAATGGCTGGATTAGGTGTTGCTCCTGCACTAAAAATGCTTCGTTGCTCATGTAAATTTAAACACAAATCGGGCTTAAATTCTGCGTAGTATTCATGTAATGCTAACATTTCTGGTTGACTCACCTTTTGAGCATCACGATTTAAATCTACTTCGTTGGCATTAACTCTAGTGAACGCTTTGGTCCCATCGGGATTCAAAACGAATATCATAGCTAATTGAATTTTATTGTTTAGTAGAATTACATCTTCAGAATCTTTTTCTTGATTTAAATAATTTACTAAATCAAATAAAGATTTTGTGGTCGTGGTTTCATTGCCATGCATTAAAGACCATGCAAGTACTTTTCTAGGTCCATTTCCCCATTTAACGACATAGATAGGAAGTTTGTTTACAGATTTTCCAATTTGTTGACTTGTAAATTCATTTGAAAACTTACTCATTATAGAATAATATAAATCAAGGTCATTATACCTACCTGACAAACCTTTTTGTTTATAGTCTGCATAACGAGAGAAAATGTCTTTTAAATTCATGTGTTGTTGGATTGTTCACAAAAGTAAACAAAGTAAAATTTACACATGTAAACAATAGAAATATTCATAATGTTTCTGATTGTAAACAAAATTTAACTTCTTATATAGCTTTGTGTTGAAGGTATTCGGAAAACTTCCAAAATAGCTTTTAAATTAGATTAAAACGCATATTATTAGTTGTTTAGTGATTTATACTTCAACACTTAGTTTAATGTAGTCAGTCACTTTTTTTAAGTATTTTTGCTTATTCATATACTTATGTTTACATTTGTATAATTATAAATCACTTTGAAATTGTTACAATGATAAACAGTTCTGACTTTGCTAAACGGCTTGAGAAAATTTTTGCTTATTACGATTTAAATGCATCTTCTTTTGCTGAAAAAATTGATGTGGGTCGTGCTTCTATCTCACACCTTTTGTCTGGGAGAAATAAACCAAGTCTGGATTTTGTATTAAAAGTGGTGAAATCATTTCCTGAAGTAGAGCTCTATTGGTTGTTGAATGGAAAAGGGAATTTTCCAAAAGGTGAAGTTGTAGAAAATCAAGGTCAACAATCTGAAGCTTTAGCCGCTTCATCTAAGCCTAATCACACCCCTACTACTCCAACAAATCAGACAACATCAAATAATCAGATTGACAATTCTCTACAACCTTCTAATTCAGACAAAGCCATTCAACGAGTTGTAATTTTTTATAAAGACGGTACTTTTGAAGCTTTTAGCCCTAATAATTAGTTCGAGACTCTTTGTAATTGGTTATTTTTGCACAAAAAAAGTATGAGAATTTCTGCTATTTCTGTTTTTATTATTCTGTTGTTGAGTTTAAGTGCTTGTTATGCGCCAGAACAAGATTGCAAAAGCTTTCAGACCGGGACTTTTAAATTTGAAGCCCTTGTTGAAGGTGAATTAAAAACAACTCGCTTTGTACGTTCTAAAGATATTGAGATTGAATATTACGAAAATAAAGCTGATACCGCTCAAATTAGATGGATTAATGATTGTGAATATGTTTTAAAGAGCTTAAATCCAGAAGGCAGAGAAGAAAAACAGGCAATGCACTTTAAAATTCTTACCACCAATCGTAATCAATATACATTTGAATATTCCCTAGTTGGAAGCGATAATAAGCAAAAAGGCGTAGCTTATAAGGTTGAAGATTAGTTATTAACTGTTAATTGAAGCTTTTAGAGTTTCTATGGCAACCTTGTTAGTTTTTTGATCATGCTTTTGTGTTGCGGAAATTGCTTTTGTAATTCTGTTCTATTGGCCAATTGAAAATCCTTAAAATCAAATCCAGGTGAAACGGTGCATCCTACAAGAGCAAAAGCATCCATAGATACAACTTCTGCTGCAAACCAAGTATGTGCCGGAACTAAATATTGCGGTCTTTCACCTTTGTCTAATTCATTTCCAATTTTTTGCATCTGGTAGGTTCCGTCAGGAGAAATCATGTGTAAATGAATTACATCTCCTAAGTAAAAATGCCAAATCTCATCCTGACTTACTTTATGAAAAGCAGAAAAAGCATCGTCTGTTAGCAGAAAATAAATACAAGTACACAAATTTCTTTCGCCATTAAATTCATGTAATACGGTTTTATCTTCACTTCGATAGGTTTCTTTATAATAACCACCTTCAGGATGTTTTATTAAACCTAAGTTTTTAATAATTTGTTTTGCCTTTTTATGCATAATTAAACTGTTTTACTTCTTTAACTTCTCCAGACTTCATGTCTTTGCAGGTTTCATTACCTACACGATAACGAACCAAACGCAAAGTAGGAAAACCTACTTTAGCTGTCATTTTTCTTACTTGTCTAAATTTCCCTTCTTTTAAAGTAATGCTTATCCAAGATGTCGGTCCGTGTTTTTCGCTTCTAATGGCTTTTGATCGTTCAGGAAATTCAGGAGCTTCATTTAATTTATGAGCTTTACATTCTAAAGTAGTGTAGGTTTTTCCGTGAACGGTAATTTCAACCCCATTTTTAAGCATTTCAATAGCTTCAGATGTAATTTCTCCATCAACTTGAACATAGTATTCTTTCTCTACCTTTTTGCTTAAAATAAGTTTACTGAGTTTTCCATTGGTAGTTAATAATAGAAGGCCTTCTGAAGATTCGTCTAATCTACCAATTGCCATGGTGCCCTTTTCAAAATTATACAATTCGCCTAAAAGTTTTTTATTTTTTCTTGTAGATTGATTGTAAACAAATTGACTTAAGAAGCCATACGGTTTAAATAACTTATAGTGAAAATGTGACTCCAATACTTTAAATAATTAAGGATTTCTTACAAAACTAAAAGATAATAAGACTTATTTTAGCAAATACAAATTATTTTAAGCTGATTTAAATGAGGGATTTAATTGAACAGAATTACGGACATTTATTTGAAAAAGATCTGATTACTGAAATCATTGAAGTTGGAACCTTAAGAGATGTTCCCAAAGGAGCTGAAATGATGCAAATTGGCCAATATATTAAAGCAATGCCATTACTTTTAAATGGTGCCGTGAAAATACTTCGGGAAGATGATGATGGTTTTGAACTTCTTTTGTATTACTTAGAAAAAGGTGAAACTTGTTCTATGACCTTAAATTGCTGCTTAAATCATAAACAAAGTGAAATTAAAGCTGTTGCAGAAAAAGATACGGAGTTAGTAATGGTTCCTATTCAAAAAATGGAAGAATGGATGGCTAAATATCGTTCATGGCGAAATTTTGTTTTAAATAGCTATAATGAACGGATGGATGAGTTGCTGGAAGTTATAGACGTCATTGCTTTTAAGAAAATGGACGAACGTCTGCTTGAATACCTGAAGAACAAATTGAAATACGCTGAAGATAAAATTATAAAAAGCACGCATCAAGATATTGCATACGATTTACACACTTCTCGTGTAGTTATTTCAAGACTGTTAAAGACTTTAGAGAAAAAAGGAAATATTATTTTACATCGAAATTCAATTGAAGTAGTTCACATTGATTAAGTCAATATCGAATTTAAGCAGTATATTTTTTTAAAATTACGGCAGCATTAACATCACCGAATCCAAAACTTGCCTTCATTAGGTAGTTTACTTTACTCTTGAAGCTTTTCTTTGGGAAAACATCATTAGGCAGCTTTGCTTCAATATCTTTATGCAGAACGTTCAGATTTAAGTTACCAAAAATAAAATCATGATGAATTTGAAGGATGGATGCTACTAATTCGATACTTCCTGCAGCCGCAAGCGGGTGCCCTATCATTCCTTTTAATGAATTGATGTAAGGAAAATTTTCAGAAGGAATTTTTAAGCTGCTTTTCCAATTTTCAATTTCAGTTGCATCCATTTTGGTAGCGGTCAAATGGCCATTAATCGTATTTAAATCTTTAGCCTGAATTCCAGCATCCAAAATACTACTTTCAATACATTTTTGTACAGCTTTTGCATTTGGAGCAGTCATGCTTCCACCTTGTCTTTGTCCTCCAGAGTTAATATGTCCTCCCAAAACTTCAGCATAAATAGTTGCATTTCTTTCTAAGGCAGAAGACAGGCTTTCTAGCACAAATGCTCCAGCTCCAGATGAAGGCACAAATCCGCAAGCATCTTGATCTAAAGGTTTGGATGCTTGTTCTGGGTTTGCATTAAATTGATGGGGTAAAATTCGTAATGCATCAAAACCACCCCAAACATAAGGTCCGCTATCACTACAACTTCCTACTAAGGCTCGTTTAGCTTTTCCATTTTTTATTCGTTCATAACCCATCAAAAATGCTTCTGTACCCGTGGTACAAGCCGAAGAATTTGTGGTAACTTGATTTCCAGCTCCAATTTTACCGCCTAAGTACGCAGAAATTCCGCTAGCCATAGTTTGGATTACACTTGTACTGCCTAAACGCCTTACTTTAGCTTCGTCTATTAACCCAAATGCTTCATGAAGTTTGTCAACACCTAAAATCCCAGTTCCAAAAATAATTGCAGTGTCATAATCAACTTCATTTTCAAATTTGCTGAGTTTTGCATTTTCAAAAGCTTGCATGCCAGCAATTACACCATAAATTAAACCTGTAGCTCGTAAGCCTTTTTGTTCAATTGCAGTGAAATTAGTTTCGATTAAACTTTGATCTATGTGGGGAACTCCTCCAATTTGACAACTAAATTTCAACTCTTCTAGCCTTGGTATAAAAGCAATACCGCTTTTCATTTGAAGTAAAGCTTGGTGGAAATTATCGATTCCGACCCCATTTGGAGCCGCAACTCCCATTCCTGTTACTACTACTCTATTTTGCATTGTTTTTCTTTTACTTAGTGAGCATTCCTGAAATAATCCCTTTAGCAACCACTATATTATTAGTTATGCTGAGTTCTACATTTACTTTTAGCTTATTAAATCTAAAGTAGATCAATTCTGCTCTAACCCAAACGGTTTCATTGGGATAAACCGGTTTTAAAAAGTTGATGTTGACTTCACTTAATACTACAACACCTTTATTTTCTTCACTTTTTGTATGCGAAGTAAGGTGTATTCCAAAACAAGCTAAACCTATTTGTGCGCTACATTCAGTTAAAATTACACCAGGCGTAACCGGATGATTTCTAAAATGTGATGCATAAAAAGCTAAATCTTCAGAGAAAAAATATTTTCCATAGATATGTTGGTCAGAGACTTCTAGAATTTCATCTACGTATAAAAAATCTTTTCCGTAAGGTAATTTAGAAATGATGTTCATGTGTAAAATTAGATTTGTAAGTTTCGGCTTTAAAAGCAATTCTTTCAATCAATTTATCAAATTTGTAACAATTTAGGCTTGTAATCGTCAAATTAATAAACAATTTCAATTGGAAACAATCTTATCAATACAAAAACTCAGCAAAAAGTATGGAAGTACCTTTGCTGTAGACCAAATTAGTTTTGAAATTCAAAAAGGAAATATCTACGGTATTTTAGGACCAAATGGTAGTGGAAAATCGACTACGCTCGGCATGGTTTTAAATGTGGTAAATCCTACTGCAGGCTCATTTTCTTGGTTTAATGGTGGTTTAAGTACACACAACGCCCTGAAAAAAATTGGAGCTATAATTGAGCATCCTAACTTCTACCCTAGCATGTCTGCTTTAGAAAATTTACAACTCGTTTCTAAAATTAAATGCATTAAGTCTCCAAACTATCAGGAAAAACTAGAACTTGTTGGTCTTTGGGAGCGAAAAAACGATGCTTTCAAAACTTATTCTTTAGGGATGAAACAACGTTTGGCTATTGCTTCAGCTCTTCTTAATAATCCTGAAATTTTAATTTTAGATGAGCCAACCAATGGATTAGACCCACAAGGTATTCATCAAATTAGAGCAATTATTCAAAAAATAGCTGAGCAAGGAACAACTATTCTTCTGGCTTCTCACCTATTAGACGAAGTTGAAAAAATCTGCTCTCACGTAATTATTTTACGTAAAGGTAAAATGATTTATGAAGGAAGTGTTGACGAAATGAATGCGAGTCATGGTTATTTTGAAGTGGCTGCAGACGATGCAGAAAAACTCATTAAATTCATTGAAAACAATGCTGCTATTGAAAAGGTAATTACTTTGCCTAATAACTTGTATAAGTTGATTTTAAGTGAACCTATGGAAGCAGATACTTTAAATAAATCTGCTTTTGAAAACGGAATTACATTGAAGCACCTTATTAAGCGAAAAGAAAGTTTAGAAGAGAGCTTTTTAAACCTAACTAAAAACGAAGCTAGTCATGCGTAGATTATTAACTATAGAATTATTTAAGCTTAAGCAAAGTAAATCTGCTAAGGTGCTTAGCATTATCTATTTTGTTTTATTCACTTTTACAGCTTTAATTGCTTCTATTAATTTTGATTTTGGGAGTATCAATTTTAGAATAGCAGACCAAGGAATTTTCAACTTCCCTTACATTTGGCATTTTAATACTTACATCGTTGCAATTATTAAAATTTTATTGGCAATTGTAATTATCTCGATGATTACTAGTGAATATAGCAACCGAACCTTGAAGCAAAACTTGATAGATGGTTTAAGCAAAAAAGAATTTATCCTTTCTAAATTTTATACCATTGTTGCCTTATCCTTAGCATCAACGCTTTTAGTTTTTATAGTTTCTCTAATCTTAGGCTTAATCTTCTCAGACTATAATGAGATTGGTATTATCTTCTCTGATTTGGAATACATTTTAGCTTACTTCATTAAGTTGGTTAGCTTCTTTTCATTGTGTATGTTTTTAGCATTCTTAGTGCGTAAATCTGCCTTTACACTTGGGTTTATTTTTTTAGTTTATCTAGCAGAGTCTATTTTGACTGGGATAATTGTATTTAAAGCTGAAGACCTTAATTTTATTATAGACTATTTTCCTTTAAATTCTATGGCAAACTTAATCGTAGAGCCTTTTACAAGACTTGGTATTGTAAAAGCGGCTACCACACAAATTAATCCAGAGTTTGTAAAAGAATATAATGTTAGTTTTCTAAAATTAATAATTCCTACGGTTTGGACATTTATTTTTGTTTGGGGTAGTTATAAAATATTAAAGAAGCGAGACTTGTAATTATTGTAGTAACACGATTTGTTTTTTTGAATTTTGAAAATGATGTTTTAAAACCTAATTAACGGTTCATAATTGGTTGATATTCATTAAAGTTTTTATTTTTGAAATAAAAATTGAAAAAATTATACACAATATTATTTCTTTTTGCCTTTGTATGCCTACAAGCTCAGGGAGAAATTAATAAGTGGTATTTTGGAAATAAAGCCGGAGTTTCTTTTGATACAAACCCGCCGCTTGCATTAACTGATGGAGAATTAAACACGATTGAAGGCTGTTCATCCATATCTGATTCTTCTGGAAATCTTTTGTTCTACACAGATGGAAGAAGTATTTGGGATAAAGAACATAATATTATGCCAAATGCAGACTATTTTGGCGGAACAGGTTTATTAGGAGATCCATCAAGTACTATGAGTGCTTTAATCGTGCCACATCCAGGGCAACCCAACCAATATTTTGTTTTTACTGCAGATGAGCCACACCCAGAAAATGCTAACGCTTATCCTAATCAAGGTCCTGTAAGTGATTTGGGTTTTGCATTACCTTTTTACGATGACAGAGAAAACTTAACGGTTCCTGAAGCTGACGACGGATTTAATAATGGCTTAACCTATAGTTTAGTAGATATGTCTTTAAGAAATGGTCTCGGCGATGTGATTGTAGATAACAAAAACAATCCGCTAAGAACCTATCAAGAAGTCAATCCTGAACACATAAAATATAAATGCTCTGAGAAAGTTACTGCTGTTGCGGGCGCAGATTGTAATACAATTTGGATCATTACACATTTTATAGATCGATTTTACGCTTTCTTAATAGATGAGAATGGTATTGATGAAGAGCCTGTCGAATCTAGGCATCCACCTTCTATCGGGCTTCAATATTATCAACCAGCGGCTTCAGGTATTCTAAAAGCTTCTCCTGATGGAGAAAAATTAGCTATGGCAACCTATCAAACCATTCCACCACTAGCTGTTTCAGGATTTGTATACTTATATGATTTTAATAATCAAACCGGAGAAGTTACCAATCCTGTTGAACTACTGAATAGTAAGCGAGCTTATGGCATTGAGTTTTCTCCTGATTCGCAGAAAGTCTTTGCTTGTTATGATAATGATATTGCCCAGTGGGATTTAAATGGTGGAAATCCTGCAGGTTCAGTTTTTCTATTAAATACAGGTGTAAATCAAACAGCCTTGCAAGCTGGGCCTGATGGTAAAATATATTCTGCAAGTGGTTTAAAATTGAATGTTATTAATAATCCTAATGCTTTTGGAGAAAACATAGATTATTCATCTCAAGTTTTAGAAGGTGCTATTGATTTGGATGGTAAAAATGCCAACATAGGTTTGCCTAACTTTTTACAGTCCATATTAAACTCTAGAGTAGATATTGTAGATGGCATTGGTACAGGTAAT
The DNA here is from genome assembly GCA_965662165.1 of Psychroflexus sp. Taxonomy (GTDB): domain Bacteria; phylum Bacteroidota; class Bacteroidia; order Flavobacteriales; family Flavobacteriaceae; genus Psychroflexus. The sequence goes on along the minus strand of CBFIGU010000057.1, from coordinate 6,900 downwards.
ACAAATGTACTAACCACAGTAAGTGTCTGTGATGGGGAAACCTATACATTAGGTTACGAATATGAAGGAACGGCTACTTATCAATGGTATGAAAATGGAGATGCCATAGCTGGTGAAACATCTCCATATCTAGATATTAGTTTGCCTGAAAATCAAGAAGCTCCTTTCTCTACAACGTATACCTTAGATATTTTTCCTGAAGATAGCGCATGTAAACTAAGTGGTATAGCAAATGCAGTTTTTGGAGAAAACCCAACATTAGAAGATGCTGTTTTAAGACAATGTTCATCTGGTTCAGCCTTTTTTAATTTTGATAGAGCTAGAGAAGAATTAATTGCATCTACAGGTCTAGAAGTTGATGATTTTCGTTATGAGTACTTTCTTAGCGAAGAAGATTTTATTGAAAACTCTCCTTTACAAAACATCAATTCTTTTCAAAACATTTCTAATCCACAAAATATTATAGTTGAAGTTACAAACTTAAGAACAAGATGCAGTAATACTTCAAATATAGAGCTACGAGTAATTGACGATGAAATAGAAGAAACAATAGAAGTTGAATTAACAGAATGTGATTCAAACTTAGATGGCTTTCAAACCTTCAATTTAGAGTTAGCTGAAGAATTAACCATCTACACTCCTACTAATTTTTATTTTGAAATTAAAGATGCTTTAGAAGATAGAAATAGAATAGAAAATCCAACAGAATTCGAAAATACGGAAGCCTATGAGCAAACTATTTATTTTAGGTCCTTATTAGAAGGTAGTTGTAGTGTTCTTGGAGTTTTAACTTTAAGAGTTGATAGCTTACCAAATTTGCCAGAAAATAAGACGGTTTATTATTGTGAAGACGATTTTCCTGAAACTATTTTAATATTTCCAGATGTTCCCAATAATGCTGTAGATGATTATGAATATTTTTGGACAGGCCCTGACATAGATAGTTATACCTTAGAAGTGAATGAACCCTTTATCTTCCAAGTGCGAGTTACCGAAATTGCAACTGGTTGTGAAGCGCTTCAAAATGTAGCCGTAATTTATACAAGTGCTACTGATTTTCAAGTAATTGTTAATGATGGGAACGATACAGAAAATAGTATTGAAGTCGTGATTGAAGAGTCAGAAAATCTTCAAAATTTTGAATATGCTTTGAACAACCCAACGGGTAGTTACCAAGAAAGCCCTGTTTTTAATAATTTAACTTCTGGATTTTATGATGTTTTTGTAAGAAACAAAAGTGGATGTGGTATTTCTAAGCGAACTATTGGAGTTGTTGGAACTATGCCTTATTTTACACCTAATAATGATGGAATTAATGATGCTTGGAATTTAACGGGATTGCCAAATAATGAAAATGCCACGGTTCGGATTTTTGATCGATACGGAAAACTATTAGTAGAATTTAAAGCTCAAAATCGAGCTGGATGGGACGGAACTTATAATGGAAACCCAATGCCAAGTAATGATTATTGGTATGTGGTAGAATTAGACGATGGGCGAGTTTTAAAGGGTAACTTAACCCTAAAACGCTAAAAATATTGCCACATAACATTATTATTTGTTAAAATTAATTCTTAGCTTATCTCTTTTTTGAATTATATTATTTTTGAATAAAAACTTGAGAAAAGCCCTTTTCCTATTTTTAATTTTAATCAGTTCTTCCTTATTGGCTCAAGGTGAAGCCAATAATTGGTATTTTGGGAATAATGCAGGAATTACTTTTAACACCAATCCACCTTCCGCACTTTTAGATGGAGAATTAAACACACTTGAAGGATGTTCATCTATTTCAGATACTGGTGGAAATTTGCTTTTTTATACTGATGGAAGAATTATTTGGGATAAAAACCATCAGATTATGCCTAATGCCGATTATTTTGGCGGTACGGGACTTAATGGAGATCCATCAAGTACATCAAGTGGTTTAATTGTGCCCCACCCTACCAATCCAGATTTATATTTCGTATTCACTGTAGATGAGCCTCATCAAAATAACGCATACGCATTTCCTAATCAAGGTCCCGCAGATGAATTTGGAAACCCAATCCCTTTTTATGATGAAGGTGCTGGATTTACGGTTCCAGAAGAAGATGATGGATTTAATAATGGTTTAAATTACAGCATTGTAGATATTAGTCTCCGAAATGGACTTGGAGATGTAATTCAAGGTGAACGAAATAACCCGTTAATTACATACGATGAAAATAATCTTGCAAATCAATCTTACAAGTGTGCTGAAAAAATCACTGCGGTAATTGGTGAAGATTGTGAAACCATTTGGTTAATCACACATTTTTTGAATAAATTTTACGCATTTTTAATTGATGAAGATGGTGTAAATGAAACACCTGTAATCTCTACCGTTGGACCTTTTATTAATCTAGGCGGCTACAGAAGAAACGCTTTGGGATATCTAAAAGCTTCACCTAGTGGTGAAAAGCTGTTAATGGCCAATACACAAACATCTAATGATCAGACTTTAAATGGGAATGTGTTTCTATTCGATTTTGATAATGCTACAGGAGAAGTTTCTCAACCTTTACGTTTAATCAATAATGTTCGCCCCTATGGTGTTGAATTCTCTCCAAATTCTAATTTAGCTTATGCAACTTCTCAGTCTAATCAAGGAAATGTGATTTATCAATGGAATTTAGAAGCCGAAGACGTTGTTAATTCAGTTTATACGCAATCAACTAACATATCAAATAGTGCCGCTATTCAGTTAGGGCCTAATGGTAAGATATATGTTCCTCAAGTATTTAATCAACGTTTAAATGTCATTAATAATCCAAATGAAATTGGACCAAATATGAATTACTCTAATTCAACCCTTAACGGCGCAGTCTCATTACAGGGAAGAGTTAGTAGCATTGGTTTACCACCTTTCATTCAATCTATTTTTACTTCTAGAGTAGATATCATTACAGATCAAGCAGATGTTGATGAAGAAAATTTTGCCATTGAAACTGAATTGAACATTTGTGGAAGCGAAACCTATACTTTAGGCTTTAATTATGATGAACCCGCAACCTACCAATGGTTCGAAAATGGAGAAGCCATTGACGGTGAAACGACACCCAACTTAGAAATCAGTTTAGACGATCCATCTCTCGCTCCTTTTGAAACGGCATATACTCTAGAAATTTTTCCTGAAAACGGTGACTGTAAACTTAGTGGTATTGCTAATGTAGTTTTTGGTGAAGTTCCAAACTTAGATGATGCAACCTTAGTACAATGTGTAAACGACTTTGATAATCAAACAGCCTTTTTCAACTTTAATAATGCACGAGAACAGTTTATTGTGAATACAGGATTAACAGTAGAAGATTTTGATTTTGCTTTTTATGAAAGTGAAGAAGATTTTAACAATGACAATCCAATAAATAATATAGAGAATTACCAAAACACTTCTAACCCACAAAATATATTTGTTGAAATCACCAATAACTTTACGCGTTGTACAACCTTTAATAATCTTACCTTAACAATAGACGATATTGCAGGTTTTGAAGAAGTTGAGCTATTCGGTTGCGACGATAATTTAAATGGATTTGATGAATTTAATTTAGAATTAGTGGCTGAAGAAACTAATCTTACTCCTACTACATTCTATAGGACAATTAACAATGCTTTACAAGATGTAAATAGAATTGAAAATACCACAAATTATGTAAATACCGAACCTTACGAAGGAACTGTTTATTTTAGAACTTTATCTGGTGAAAATTGCGGAATTATAGGAATTTTAAGTCTAAGAGTGAATAATTTACCTTTTTCGTTTGAAGATCAACAAGTTTTTTACTGTTTAGAAGATAGCCCTGATACTATACCAATTGCTCCTAGTGTTCCAGAAGATGATATTAATTTATATGAATATTTCTGGCCTAATACCAATGAAGAAACCTTTAGCATACAAATAAATCAAGCTGGAACATACCAAGTCTTAGTAACAGAAATAGAAACAGGTTGCTCGTCTTTACAGAACATTGTAGTCACAAATTCTAATTTACCTTCTTTTTCTGTATTTGTAGAAGATGGAGATGAAGAAAATAACAGTTTATTTATTCAAATAAATGACTCCGAAAGTCTTGGTGATTATGAATTTGCCATTGAAGATCCAAACGGTCCATATACTGAAAACACGCTGTATGAAGAACTACCACCTGGTTTTTATGATGTTTTTATACGAGATAAAAATGGATGTGGTATTGCAAAACGAACTGTTGGTTTAATTGGTTTACGTCAGTTTTTTACGCCAAATAATGACGGTATAAATGATACGTGGAATGTCGTAGGTCTTTCGAACAATAGAAATGCAACAGTTCGGATTTTTGATCGTTTTGGCAAACTTTTAGTTGAATTTAGAGCTCAAAATAGACCGGGATGGGACGGAACCTATAACGGAAAACTCATGCCGAATAACGATTATTGGTATGCTGTAGAATTAGACGATGGTCGAGTTTTAAGAGGGAATCTGACGTTGAAAAGATAGTTGTAAAACTTCATTAAACCATTTGTTAATAAAATCGTCTCTGTAGGTACAAACTTGTACTTTTGCACTCCAAATATTTATTCTGCTTTGAAGCACTTTTTATTCCTTTTATTTCTTTTTGTTTCTTACATCAACAATGCTCAATACATCAATGCTGATCACCAAGCCTTTTCAGATCAGTTGCTAATTGAAGAAGTTTTATTTGATAGCTCAAATTGTATTGAAGACGTTCAAATTATCAATACAGTTTCGGGTAATTTTCAAGATGGAATGAAATCTTACGGTTATTTTTCATCTACATCTAATTCTAATTTTCCTTTTGAAGAAGGTATTGTGCTTAGTACAGGAAGACTGAGCAATACAGAAGGTCCCAATACATCACTTAGTGATGACGATGCAGAGAATTGGGTTGGCGATTCAGACTTAAGAAATGCGCTAAATATTCCAGACAACGAAGTTTTAATCAATGCTACAAGTATTACGTTTACATTTACTCCCAAAGCTAGCCAACTGAGTTTTGATTACATTTTTGCTTCCGAAGAATATCAAGAAAACAACGAAAACACCTGCATATTTTCAGATGTTTTTGCTTTTTTGATTAGGCCAGTAGAAAATGGACAAGCTACTGAGCCTTATCAGAACATTGCAGTTATTCCTAATACAGACATAGAAGTAAAAGTAACTACCGTACGCCCAGAAATTCCGAATGCATGTCCTGCTGAAAATGAAGAGTGGTTTGGTCAATTTAATCAGTCTAATGGTGCTGATTTAGCTTCTCCTACTAATTTCAATGGACAAACAAAAGTATTAACAGCAATTGCAGATGTAATTCCAAACCAAACATATGAAGTAAAATTGGTTATTGCAGATGAAGCTAATTATCGATATGATTCGGCTGTTTTTTTAGATGGTGGTAGTTTTGATGTAGGAGTAAATTTAGGTTTAGACCGAGTAGATAATCTTGCGATTTGTGAAGGAGACGAAACCATTTTAGATGTAAGCGCTGATAATCCGACGGAAGTAAATTGGTTTTTTAATGGTAATTTAATCCTTCAAGATCAAAACTTACTAACGGTTTCTGAAGCTAACTTTGGAGCTGGAACCTATGCGGTTGAAGCTACTTTAGCAAATGGTTGTATTGCGACAGACGAAATTGAAATTGAGTTTCAAAGCAATGAGCAACCAGAGCCCTTTAATATTATAACTTGTGGAGCATCAGGTAATGCTCAAGTTGCATTTAATTTAAATGAAATTCAAGATGAAGTATCTACTCTAGAAAATAATTTTGAAATCATCGACTTCTATCTTTCTGAAGACAATGCTATCAATCAAAATAATCCTATTCAAAATCCTTCAATATTTTCACCCAATACGCCAAATACAGATGTTTTTGTTCGCTTAGAAAACTTAGCTGGATGCGAATTAATTGTTCCCATTGTATTGCAGAATAATGCTTTTGAGTTTGATGCTTTGGCTTTTACAGAATGTCCAAATCCTAGTCAAGAAGAACTGTCTTATAATACCAATCAAATTAGAAACAGCGTTCTAAACTTAATAAACGAACAAGTTGAAAATGTAGTGATTTATCCTTCTCGACTAGATGCTTTACAAAGCACCAACCCTATTTTAGCAGATAATTTTAATATTTCAATTCCAAACTTTCCACAAGTTTATTATGCTAGGCTTCAAAATGCAAGCGAATGTGCGGGTTTAGTTCCTATTGAATTCAATTTAATTGAACGCCCAATTTTTGAAAATACAGAAACCGATTTAACTTTATGTAGACAAGATAATGCTCTCATTTTAAATCCTATACTTGTCAATGGAAGTGAAAATGTAGATTTTGAATGGAATACTGGAGAAACCACTCAAAGTATTGAAGTTACAGAAAGTGGAACTTATACTTTAAATGCAATTAAAAATTCAATAAATGAAGGTGAATTAGTGAGTTGTAGTAATCAAATTTCATTCACAGTTGAAGTGGTTGGAATTGCAAGTGTAGATGTGATGATTACAGCTGAACCAAATGAAAATCAAACCGCGACAATTAATGTAAGCCCACCAGGAAACTATTTATATTCACTTAATTCTACAAGTGAGTTTAAAGAGTCTAATGTGTTCAATTTAAATGAAGTAGATAATGTTATTTATATCCAAGATTCAAATAGATGTGGTATTGTAGCACGTTCATTTACAGTTATAGATCTACCAGAATTCTTTACGCCAAACAATGACGGAATAAATGATGCTTGGCGACCACGCGGAATTCGAAATGAAAATTTAAACCTTAAATCTGTTCAAATTTTTGACCGATTTGGAAAACTCTTGGTTAATTTTGGTGCAGGCGGAAAATGGGATGGCACTTATAATGGTAAACCTGTTCCTTCTAACGATTACTGGTATAAAGT
>CBFIGU010000056.1:0-16904 GCA_965662165.1 Psychroflexus sp. | reverse complement strand
AACCGATACGATTGAATGTTATTTGATTCTGCAATTTTTGGAGCTACACTTTTCCTGTTTCCTATTTCTTTTACTTGTGTAGGCCGGTGTTCGTGGTATAAATTTGAAGACATTCCGTCAAAACCAATGGTGCCAAAAAGTTGTTCGTAATATAAACTCCCGTCTGGCTTTTTAAAAATAGTATGTCTTTTGTGTGGTATTTTACCAAGTTTATGATAGAAAGGCATATTTATTTGCTTTTCAACAAATATCGTGAAAATTAAGTAAACTTTTTGAGTTTTTAATTAAAAACGATGACCGAAACTAATAAACCACACAAATGTATCTACTTCTGGAGAGTATGAATATTTGATGTCTAAAGGTCCTAAAAATGTATCTAAACCATAGCCTAAAGCATAGCCTGTAAAATCTGGCATTGAAAACCAATGTTCTGGATTATCGAAAATATAATTGCCAACGTTAGCAAAATTAGCATGCAACGTAAGATAATGTGATCCGAAAAAATTATAAAACAAATCTACATTTCCGCTAATGTAGGAATTTCCAGAAAGACTTATAAAATCATATCCATAAAAAGGTCTAAAATTATTGATGGGCTGGTTACCAAAACCGCCTAAAAAAAAGTTTAAACCGGCCAAGCTTTCCGTTCCGATTCTAAATCCCATTTCTGAACCTATTTGAAGCGAAAGCCTATTAAAAATTTGAGTTGCATAAGCTATTTGCCCTTTTACAATAGAAAATTGTTCAATGCTTTTACTTTCTAAAATAGAAGCTAAATAAATATGCATATCGCCATAAAAGCGGAAACCTTTTGTAGGATAATATTTATGGTCTAAGCTGTCAAAATTCAAATAACCGAAACTGCTAATTAAATTAAATTCTTCAATTATAGTTTCAACTTCATCGGACTCTTCATCTAAATTAGCTAAGATTGTTTCTGTCTTTGCTCTAAGCAATTTCTGCTCGAGACCTAAACCAAACTGAAACTGGTTTAATAACAAAGTTTCTACATAAACTTGATTCGTAAAATCTTGGTTTAACAATTGTATTTTATTCACATTAAAACCTTCAAATTCAGTATCGATTACATCTTGCACAAAAGAGAAATCAACACTGTTTTCAAATCGATTAAAACGGGAGTTTACCCCTATACTCCAATATTTTCCTTTATCAATAAAATAGTCAAAATTATACCTAAAATTATCTCCAATTATTACATCTACAGAAGCAATATCATTATTAAATAATAATCCTTTTTGTGTAAAGTTGATCAATAGTGCTGAATTGTACAAATCATCATAATGAACTCCAAAACGCAACAATCTCTTTTCTTTAGATTCTACAACATCTAATTTTAGAATATTACCTGAGTCTGAATCTTCTTCAATTTGGTAATGAATGTGTTCAAAATTTTGTGTTGCAGATAAATTGTTTAAACCATTATTGAAATCTTTATAAGCTGTTTTTTGGTCTTCATTTAACTGAACTTTTCCTAAAATATAACTTCTTGGATAAAGTTTATTTCCTGTGATTTCAATTTTATTGATGGTAAGAGAATCCTGAGTTTGCGTGGGTCTTACCAATGCTCTTTGATTATTTTGGGCTTTAGCTAATTCTATAAGTTTCTCTTTTTTTGTAGAAGCAGCTCTAATCCCATTTTTAATAATTTGCTCTCCTTTATCGAAATCTAAAACTGAGTATTGTTGGATATCTGGACGTATAAAAATATCTACTAAATCTCGTTTATGTTCCATAGCAGATATGGTTCTAAAATTAGAGACTTGCGTCATGACTTCAATTCCACTTTTTAACTTTTCTCGAGTGTACAAACTATCCTGAACATCTACGCCAATTATATAATTAGCTCCACGATTTCTTAATTCTTCTACTGGAAAATTATTAACTACTCCTCCATCTGTAAGTAATCTACCTCCTACTTGAATAGGCCTAAAAACCGATGGAATTGCACCACTTGCAGAAATAGCCAACGGCAAAGAACCCCGGTCTAATATAATTTCTTCCCCAGTTTCTAAATCTGTTGCCACACAGAAGAAAGGTATGGGCAACTTACTAAAATCTTTTTTTCTTACGTGCGCAGTGAGTTGAGCCAGAAAATTATACACATTTTGTCCTTTAGACAAGCCCGAAGGTAGGCTTGGTTTAAATTCATCAAAATTTAAAGTCACTCCATACTTTTCATCTTCTCTACGTTCAAAAAAAGTTTTGGCATTTCTAGGTAACTCATCTCTAATGAGTTTATTAAAATCGGTAGCATAGAAAATAGAATCGAGTTGTTTAGGTGTGTAGCCAACAGCATATAATCCCCCAATGATAGCTCCCATACTGGTTCCTGCAATGTAATCTATTTGTATTCCTGCATCTTCAATTTCTTTTAGCGCGCCAATGTGAGCAAGTCCTTTTGCTCCACCTCCACTAAGCACAACCCCTACTTTTATTTGTTCAGGGTATTTAGCTTTGTTTATTTCTTCAAGTGAATTATTTTGAGCACAAACAAATTGAACTGCAAAAAGTAATATGTAGATAAGCTTATTTTTCATTTTGAGCTTGATAATATGCTGCTATTAGTTCTGCTTTTGAAGCTCCAACCACGTTTGAAATTTCCTTTTTTGTTGCTGCTTTAATATTTTTAATAGAGCGGAATTCTTTGAGTAAACTAATAGCTGTTTTCTCTCCTATCCCTTCTATTGATTCTAATTCTGTACCAAGTGCATTTTTGCTTCGTTTATCTCTATGAAAAGTAATACCAAAACGGTGAGCTTCATTTCGTAAATGCTGTATCACCTTTAAAGTTTCAGACTTTTTATCTAAATATAAAGGATATTTATCTCTTGGGTAAAATAATTCTTCTAATCTTTTGGCAATACCAATTATGGCAATTTTCCCTCGTAAATCTAATCGTTCTAAGGCTTTAACACCAGAAGAAAGCTGCCCTTTCCCTCCATCTACAATAATGAGTTGGGGTAGCGGCTCATCTTCTTCTAGTAATCTTCTATAACGCCTAAAAACTACTTCTTCCATCGAAGCGAAATCATCTGGACCTTCAACGGTCTTAATATTAAATTTACGGTAATCCTTTTTACTAGGTTTTCCATTTTTAAAAACTACACAAGCTGCAACGGGGTTACTTCCCTGTATATTAGAATTGTCGAAACACTCTATATGTCTGGGTTCTTGCTGAAGGCGCAAGTCTTCTTTCATTTGAGCCATTAAACGGTTAACATGTCTATCTGGGTCAACTATTTTCATTTGTTTAAAGCGTTCCATTCTAAAATACTTTGCGTTTCGAATCGACAAGTCTACAATAGCTTTTTTATCGCCTAATTTAGGAACGGTTACTTTTATTTCTTCTCCTGCTTCAACTGGAAAAGGAACGTATATTTCTTTAGAAGGTGAATCAAAACGCTGTCTAATTTCAATAATCCCAAGCTCTAAAAGTTCTTGGTCAGTTTCGTCTAACTTCTTTTTCATTTCTATGGTATGCGATCGTATAATTGCGCCATGAGATAATTGAAGAAAGTTTACGTAGCCATAACCCTCATCGCTTACCACAGAAAATACATCTACATTGTTAATTTTTGGATTCACAACTGTAGATTTGGCTTGATATTTTTCTAGTGTATTTATTTTTTCTTTAATGCGTTGAGCATCTTCAAACTGCATGTTATCTGCCAATTCCTGCATTTGTTGCTTAAAATCGTTTAAAGAATCTTTAAAATTGCCCTTTACAATCTTGCGTATGGCTTCAATTTGCTTATTGTAGCTTTTTTCGGATTGTAAGTCTTCACAGGGACCTTCGCAATTTCCTAAGTGATACTCTAAGCATACTTTATATTTTCCTGCTTGAATTTTATCTTCAGCTAAATCGTATTTACAAGTTCTAATTTTGTATAAACCTTTAATTAACTCCAATAAAGTTTTTACCGTTTTAACACTTGGATAAGGGCCAAAGTATTCACTCCCGTCTTTTATAACTCTTCGTGTAAGAAATATTCTGGGAAATCGCTCATTTTTAATACAAAGCCAAGGATAGGTTTTGTCGTCACGAAGCATAACATTAAAACGCGGTTGAAGCTTCTTAATTAAATTATTTTCTAATAAAAGTGCATCAGTTTCTGAAGATACAACAATGTGTTTTATTTCATGTATTTTCTTCACCATTACAGCAATGCGATGGCTATCATGCTGCTTGTTGAAATACGATGAAACTCGCTTTTTTAAGTTTTTGGCTTTGCCAACATACAAAATACGCTGATTTTTATCGAAATATTGATAAACACCTGGTGCGCTAGGAAGCGTCTTTATTTGTACATCTATAGCTGGAGTGCTCACTTAAAATTTAATTTAAATCAAAAATACATAAACTATATGGCGATGATACTTAAGTAAAAGTAAAAAAGAAAGATTGAGTACTTCAATAGGATTAAAAATTAAAAAAAAGGCGTGAAAATTTCTTCTCACGCCATAAGGGGTATACTTATAATTTCTTATATTATTTTAATGTGGTAGTTTATTTTTGAGCAATCCATATACAAATGTACCAAGTAAAGCACCTGCAATTACAATTAAAATAGGGTAAAAACCTGCACCTACTAAAACGTACATGGGTCCTGGACATGCACCAGCTAGCGCCCAACCTAGACCAAATAAAATACCTCCAAATAAATATCTGCTAATTCCTTTTGCTTTTGGATCTAAACTCATCTCCTGACCACCAATAGCTTTTATGTCGAATTTTTTAATTAGAGCAATGCCAACAACGCCTAAAGCTAATGCTGAACCGATGATTCCATACATATGGAATGAACCGAACTCAAACATTTCGTAAATTCTGAACCAAGAAGCTGCTTCAGATTTATACATCACTATACCGAAAAATACGCCTATTATTAAATATATTATTGATTTCATAATTCTAAAATTTATGCGTTGAAAATGATTGGATATAAAAAATGAATCATTACTAAACCTCCTATAAAAAAGCCAATAACTGCAATTAAAGAAGGAAGTTGTAAATTACTTAAGCCAGAAATAGCGTGTCCTGAAGTACAGCCACCCGCATATCTAGCTCCAAAACCAACAAAAAAACCACCGATAAGTAAAATTGCTAATACTTTAGGGTTGCTTAATTGGTCTACTCCAAACAATTCTGTGGGTAGATAAGCATCTCCAGATGAATTTATCCCGTAGCTTTCTAATTTTTGCTCCACATCTGGATTAATTTCAACTGTATTACTAGATAAGTATTGTTGTGCAATGAAGCCGCCGATAACCGCTCCTGCAACTACAATTAAATTCCAACGTTGACTTTTCCAATCGAATCTAAAAAATTCAGATACTTTACCTGCTCCACCTATAGAGCAAGCAGTCCTAAGGTTAGAAGACATTCCAAATTGTTTTCCAACATAAAGTAGCACAAACATGGTGAGTGCAATTAGTGGGCCTGATACATACCATGGCCATGGTTCCATAATTAAATCCATCTGCAAATTTTTTTATTGCAAAATAACAAGATTAATGAAACCCAATATGTAACTAATGTTACTTATGTTTTTTGTGTTGAAAACAAGATGATTATTAGTTCTTTATTCCAAAAAATTTAGTTAAAATATCTTCTAAAAGGCACCATTTGGTGATAGAAGATTGAAGCAAATTTGCACCTACAAAAACAGTAAACCATAACCAGTTTATGTTAACATATACCGCAAGTACTAAACTAATAAGGATAAAAGTTCCTGCTACACCACGTACAATTCTATTTTTCATCGTAATAAATATTTAAGCAAAAATAGATGCAGAAGTTTAACTTTTTGGTAACAAAAGTCACTCAGCAGCAGTCTGTGAATCTTAGTGGTAACTTAGTAGCCTAATTTGCTTCTCACTCTGCTTAAAACTTCATGAGCAACTTCGCTGGCTTTTTCAGCACCAATTTTTAATGCAGCATCCACTTCATCTAAGTTATTTATGTAATGATTGTATTGTTCTCGTTCTGTTTTAAAACGCTCTACAATTAATTCGAATAAAGCTTGTTTTGCATGTCCATACCCAAAATTACCAGCTTTATATTTCGATTTTAAATCTTCTGTTTCGGAAGGCTTGGCAATTAATTTATACAAAGCAAATACATTACAAGTGGTGTAGTCTTTAGGTTCTTCAAGTGGCGTAGAATCGGTTTCAATCTTCATGATTGTTTTTCTAAGCTTTTTATCACTTTCAAAAATATTAATGGTATTACCTTTGGACTTACTCATCTTCTCTCCATCAATACCAGGAATAACCTTTACATCTTCACTTATTTTAGCATCGGGCATCACAAAAGTATCTCCAAATTTTGCATGAAATCTACTGGCAACGTCCCGAGTAATTTCTAAATGCTGTAATTGGTCTTTGCCAACAGGTACAATTTCTGCGTCATATAATAAAATATCGGCAGCCATTAACATAGGATAAGTAAATAAACCGGTATTTACATCTTCTAAACGGTCAGATTTGTCTTTAAAAGAATGTGCTAAGGTTAAGCGTTGGTATGGAAAAAAGCAATTTAAATACCAGGCTAATTCTGTGACCTGCGGGACATCACTTTGGCGATAAAATATAGTTTTATGCACATCTAAACCACAAGCTAACCAAGCGGCTGCTGTAGAATAAGTATTGTTTTTTAGAAGAGAAGCATCTTTAATTTGAGTTAATGAATGCATATCTGCAATAAACAAGAAGGATTCATTTTCAGGTTGATTTGCCATCTCTATAGCTGGCAAAATAGCTCCTAAAAGATTTCCTAGATGTGGAGTTCCTGTACTTTGTACGCCCGTTAGAATTCTTGACATGAATGTATTTATATTTTGGTCAAAGATATAAGATTTTACGGTTTAGAATTATTTGATTTACTAATTTTGACGCCTATGATATTCGTAAATTTTTTAAGACTTGTTTGGCGCATCTGGTTTTACGTATGGATGCTTATTGTAATAATCATCCTTTTTCCTTTCTTATTTATAAGTACCTTAAAAGAACAGTGGTATGGCTTTTTCTTTAAAGTAGCAAGAATTTGGGGCACTGCTATGTTATTCGGTATGGGGTTTGTACCTAAAGTTAACGGAAAAGGAAAAATAAAAAAAGGGAAAAGTTACATGCTTATTGCCAATCACACGAGTATGATGGATATTATGTTAATGTTGTATTTATCTAAAAATCCATTTGTTTTTGTTGGCAAAAAAGAATTAGCAAAACTGCCCATATTTGGTTATTTCTATAAACGAACTTGCATTTTAGTTGACCGAAATTCTGCGCAAAGCAGAAAAGCGGTATTTGATCAGTGCCAAAGAAGATTAAATAATGGCACTAGTATCTGTATTTTTCCAGAAGGCGGCGTACCCGACGATGAAACTATAGTTTTAGACCAATTTAAAGACGGTGCTTTCCGAATAGCTATCAATCATCAAATACCAATTGTTCCAATCTCGTTTTCAACAAACAAAATGCATTTTCCTTATTCTACATTTAAAGGAAAGCCGGGGGTTTTGAAAGCTTACATTCATGATTTTCTTGAAACGAAGTCACTGGACTTAAAAGAAAAGGTCCATTTAAAGAAAATGGCTTACCAAGTCATTGAAAGCAAATTATTTATGTAAAAAACATTCTACTTTTTTGTAACTTTTTTAAAAAAATGTTCTACTTTCGTTAATTAAAATATAATGATACAGATGAGATTTAAGCTTCTTACTTTTATTGTATTTCTCACATTTTCAAATTTATTTGGACAACAAAGCAGTATTGATAGCCTTAAAATAGAAATTGAATCCTACAAAAAAGATGATCGCAAGAAAGTTGACCTATTAAACGAATTAGCTCACTTTTATTCTAAGTCTCATACCGACAGTATACAATTCTATACGGAGAAATCTAAAAGCCTTGCTGAAAAATTAAATTATGAAATTGGCATTGCAGATGCGCTTAAAATCGAAGCTATTTATTATTACTATCAAGGAAATATAGATCAAAGCTTTCAGAATTTAGACACAGCAATATCCAAATACAAAGAAAAAGACAATTTAAAAGGCCTTGCCAATGCATATAATAATTATGCACTTGTTTTAAATACATATGGAAAATATAAAAATTCTACAGAAAAATACCTGTTAGCTCTAGATATAAATAAAAAGAGAAAAGATACTACAAGCATTATTAGGAACCTTGTAAACTTAGGCAATAGTGTTTCTAACCAAACTGAATACAAACAAGCCCAAAGTTATTTTGATGAAGCAATTAAGCTAGCTGAAGCTATTGAAGATAAGCAACAACAAGCTAATATCTATAATGGTTATGCCATTTTAGATGAACGAACAGGAAATTTTGATGAAGCCAAAAAAAATATCCTAAAAGCACAGCGTATTTATAAAGAACTAGATGTGCCAGCTTATTTGTTTATTACGTACAATAATTTAGCTAACATTGAAAGAAAGCAATCTAACTACGATGAAGCCATTAGAAATTTTCAAGAAGCTTTAAAAATAGCTCAAGAAATTGATAATAAAAGATATCAAGGCATTGTACTTAACAATATTGCAAGTTGTTGGTATAACCTCGAAAATTATGATAAAGCTTTAGAAATGTATAAAGCTTCTGCTAAGATTGCAGAACCTATAGACCAACGTACATACATGGCAAGTATTTCTAACGTTGCATTAATTTATAGCAATGAAGAAGATAATACTGAAAAGCTAAAAGAAGCCATTAAAATTTACAAAGAAGCTGAAGCCTATTATTTAGAACAAAACACGAAGGGTGATTTAACCAATGCCTATAACAATCTAGCCAGTGTTTACTTTTCTTTTAAAGACACTGTAAGTGCAAAATCATATTTTTTAAAAGCGCAAAAATTAGGTGAGGAAATATCAGCAAAATATTATCTAGCTAACACCTATTATAATCTAGCTATGATTTTCAAAAGCGAAAAAAAACTAGTTAAATCAACTGATTTAGCTAAAAAGGCTTACGAATTGGCAATCGAATTAGATTTATTAGATGAAACTTTGTCTTCTGCTCAGCTTCTAGCTGATATCTTTGAAAAAGAAGGAGAATTTGAAAAAGCATTACTATATCAAAGAAAAGTACAAGATGTTAGTGATCAATTATCTGACAAAGAAAAAATTAAAGAACTTGGCAAACTTGAAGCAGAGCTTGAATTTAAATTAATTGAAGACGAAATTAAACTTGAAAATGAGAGAAAGCTTTTAGAAAAAGAAACTAAACTTAAAAGACAAAATATACTTATCATTTTGTTTTCTGTGATTGTAATTGCGCTAAGTATTATTGTATTTTTATTGTTTAAAGTGAAGAAAAATAAAGAAAAAATAAACAAAATACTTAAAACTAGTCAAGATAAAATTGAAAAACAAAACCTAGAATTAAAAGATTTACATCAGCAAAAAAACAAGTTATTTTCTATAATTTCTCATGATTTACGTGGACCTTTAAAAAATTTAAAATCATTTTTTGAGATGAGATTGAATAGCCATATTTCCGATAAAGAGTTTACGGCAATGATTCCTGAAATTGACAGAAATCTTGAAGGTACGATTGTGCTGACAGATAATTTATTGAATTGGGCTAGCAACCTTGTTAAAAATCAAAAAATTACTCCAGAAGACGTATCCGTTTTCAATATTGCCAAAAAAGTAGAGAATTTATTTAGAACTTCGCTTGAGAAAAAAGGAATCAACCTTGTGTTAGACTTAGATCAAGAAACTAAAATTTATACTTCAGGAAATAATTTAGAATTGATTATTAGAAATTTAGTTTCAAATGCTATTAAATATAGTCATGAAAATGAAACTATTAAAATCTCTTGCGAAGAACAAGAAGAAGATTTCAAAATTTGTGTAGAAGATAACGGTTCAGGAATGCCAGAAACCCAAAAAAATAATTTATTTAAAGGCAAATTAGAATCTATTGTGGGAACTAACAAAGAAGAAGGTACCGGAATAGGCTTATTGCTCTGCAAGAATTTTATAGATGAAATTAACGGCGAAATTTGGGTTGAGTTTTCTGAAATTGGTAAAGGAACTGTAATTTGCTTTACTATTCCAAAAAATAAATAAATACATCAAAGTGTTTTAATCCAGCTTATCGGCAAGCTTCTTAAAAACCTTTCTGGGGTTTTTCTTTTCGTATAAAATTTTATGCACCGCATTTATAATTGGTGTTCTTGTTTTATTTTTTCCACTATCTTCATTAATTTTATAAGCACTTTTTACTGCATAATAACCTTCAGCAATCATATTCATTTCCATCTGTGCGCTTCTAACGGTATACCCTTTACCTATCATATTTCCAAAAAAACGATTACGTGAGAAAACTGAATAACCAGTAACCAACAAATCGCCTAAGTAGGCAGAATCATTAATATTGCGCTTCATTTTGTAGCGCTTTTTAATAAACCGCTTCATCTCTCTAATTGAATTACTCATAAGCACACTTTGGAAATTATCTCCATATCCTAAACCATGAGCAATTCCTGCAGCAATAGCATAAATGTTTTTTAAAACCGCAGCATATTCTGTTCCAATAACGTCTTCGGTAACTTTACATTTAATATAGTCACTAGAAATATATTTTGAGATCAATAAGGCGTGCGCTTCTGTTGCTGATGCAATGGTAAGGTAAGATAATCTTTCTAAGGCTACTTCTTCAGCATGGCAAGGTCCGGTTATTACGCCTATATTTTCAAAAGGAACATTGTATTTTTCATTAAAATGTTCTCCAACTATTAAATAAGACTCCGGGACAATTCCTTTAATTGCAGAAAACACAATTTTATCGTCTAAAGCCACTTCAAGCGAACTTAATTCTGCCGTTAAAAAAGCAGAAGGAACCACAAAAATCACAACATCTGCTTTTTGTACAGCGTAGTTAATATTATTGGTTAAATCTAATTGCTCTGTATTAAACTCAACTGAACTTAAGTAATTTGGATTATGTTGTTGAGTTTCGATAAAAGTTATACTTTCTTGGTTACGCATATACCAAGTTACCTTGGGTAAGTTTTCGCATAACATTTTTACTATGGCAGTAGCCCAACTACCACCACCTATAACTGAAATATGGGGATGCGAATCTTGCATAAATTGTCATTTTATCAATAGATAACCAAAAATAGGCATTTCAGTTGAAAATATTATAAAAATGAACGCATATACCTACATATTATCGATAAAAATTCATTTCATCGATGTATTTCCAAACAGGAGTTGGCAGCATCGCTTCAATATTTTTGCCTTCTTTTATGGCACTACGAATTAAACTCGCAGAAATATCAATAATTGGGGTTTTGGTAAAATGTATTTTAGGATGGTTTAAGAACGTATCTTTTATTTTGCTTTCACCTAGCCGAGGACAAATGTATAATTCATGATGTTCTAAGATATATTCGTAATTTTTCCATTTATGAAAGCTCCGTAAATTATCTTCCCCCATAATTAAGTTGAAGGCATGATTTGGATATTTTTCAGTTAAAACGCTCAAGGTTTTAGCTGTATAATTAGGAGTTGGCAAATCGAATTCTACATTTGAAGCTTTTAAATGCTCAAAACCTTCAACCGCTCGGTAAACCAACTCAAACCGATGGTGATTGTCTAATAAACTCGCTTTTTCTTTAAAGGGATTTTGAGGTGTAATTACTAACCAAACTTCTTCTAAATCGGTAAACTCAACTAAATAATTTGCAATAATTAAATGCCCAATGTGTATAGGGTTAAAACTGCCAAAATATAAGCCAACCTTATTTTTCATTCTGTTTACTTCAAACTTTATTTTTCGACAAATTCTTTTACCAAATCGTAAGCTTCTTCTAGTGCTTCGCTTAATTCATTATTGATAATAATATGGTCGAATTGCGGTGCGGTTGCCATTTCTATAGAAGCTTTTGCAACACGCATATTAATTTTATCGTCAGTTTCTGTTTTTCGCTTCTTCAACCTAATTTTTAGCTCTTCAATGCTGGGTGGCTTTACAAAAACCGATAGCGTGTTTTCGGGGTAAATTTGCTTAATATCTAAACCGCCGACTACATCAATATCAAAAACTACATGTTTACCTTTTGCCCAAATACGTTCTACTTCTGCTTTTAAAGTACCGTAAAAATTATCCCGATATACTTCTTCCCATTCAAGGAAGTCGTCATTTTTTATGTGTTGCTTAAATTCTTTTAAGCTCATAAAGTAATAATCTTCGCCATGTTTTTCGTGTCCACGTGGAGCTCGAGAAGTTGCTGAGATTGAAAAATCTAAGTTTAACTCTTTTTTGCTCAACAAATACCTAACAATAGTGGTTTTTCCTGATCCTGAAGGAGCTGAAAAAACAATAAGTTTACCTTGGTGTTTCATTACAATACATTCAGCATTTGTTCTTTAATTTTTTCTAACTCATCCTTCATTTGTACCACTAATTTTTGCATTTCTGCATGGTTAGATTTGCTTCCTATAGTATTGATTTCTCTTCCCATTTCTTGGCAGATAAAACCAAGTTTTTTTCCGCTAGATTCTTTTGCAGAAAGGGTTTCCATAAAGTAGGATAAATGATTAGCTAACCGAACTTTTTCTTCGGTAATGTCATATTTTTCAATGTAAAAAATTAACTCTTGCTCAAAACGATCTTTATCTACATTAGTTTTTAATTCTGCTACAGCAGCTTCAAGCCTTGCGCGGAGTTTAGTAATACGCTCAGGATCAATTTCAATAACTTGCTCTAAAAGTTTTTGAATGTTTTCTACCCGATGCGAAAAATCTTTTTCTAAAGCTTTTCCTTCATCGCTTCTATATTCAATTAAATTTAAAAGCGCTTGGGAAATAGCATCTTGTATGGCTTTAAATTCTAACGCATCAACTTCTGAAGTATCGCTAGAAACTGCGTCTGGTAAAGAAAGTGCCATTTCTAGGAGTTTAGCATTTTCTCCATTATTTATATTAGATAATTCTCGAAGTTCGCTTACGTAAGCTTTTACAATTTCGTGATTTATTTTGGCTAAGGTTTCGTCTCCACTAACTTCAACTTGCAAAGTAAAATCAACTTTTCCGCGCCCAACTTGTTGAGCAATCATCTTTCGCATTTCGAGTTCTTTTTCTCGATATTGCGATGGCATACGTGTATTTACATCTAAGTTTTTAGAATTTAAAGACTTAATTTCTACACTAATTTTTTTATTTGGAAGTTGGGTTGTAGACTTTCCAAAACCCGTCATAGAATGAATCATGAACTAGAATTTAAGCTGCAAAGTTAATTGAGTTGCAAGGATTAAGCAATGATGTAAGTTTTTTATTCGGAATTAATAAAATAGGGTATATTTTAGCTTAGCTATTTTTATCCATTTCTGCCATCTTCATCTGGGTATAATTGATAAACAGGGTCACTTTGCCAAACTTCTTTAGTATCAACATCCATAATACTTAGAGCGCCTTTAAATGCCGCCCCAGTGTCTACATTCCAAACATTTTGAAAATTGGCAGGTTGGTCTATTCCAATGCGAGTGGTTGGGGTGTGACCAATATAAATTTCATTAAATAACTTTAAACGTGCAGGATAATACTCATGATCTTTATTTAGATTTGGATCCATGCAAACTACCATTTCCCAAAGCGTCCTATCCCAATAAACTACGTGTTTATACCATTCGTAATCTGGACCATGTAAGTTGGCAAATCCAGCATGTAAAAAAAGTTTATTATTAGAATTAATATAATAGTTCTCTAAATTGTCCATAAACTGTATGTGAAGCTCTATCGTGCTTTTGTCAATTTTCTCGTAAGCAGTTTTTGTACTTTGTCCACCATGCTGCATCCATTTATCGTTGGCTTCTCCTGTTTTTAACCAATTATTGACTAACGCATCATGATTACCACGGATAAAACGGCAATTATAATCTGCTTTTAGTTGAATTAAATAGTTAATTACCTCAGCAGAATCAGACCAACCATCTACATAATCACCCAAAAAAATAAGTTCGTCTTGTGTGGTAAAGTTAGCACGTTTTAAAACTTGTTGTAAAGCTTTTAAACCACCGTGTATATCTCCAATAACTAGAGTTCTATTTGTATTACTCATGTTTAGTTATACTTAATTTTGCGCAAAATACGCATGTTATCTTTGTATTTTTCATAAGCTTTTGGAAAATTTCGCAAATAAGGCTTAGCAGCTTCAAGTCGATTTAAAGCTTCAGAGAAGCCATTTAAATGACTAATTAAATAAAGTGAAGGCATATTGATTAAATCACTTTTTTCTTCACTACTTAAACTTTTTCCTTTTTTTAATTTTTGAATTAATACATTGGCATTGTTATAAAAATGATGCAAGGTTTTGGCATTAAAAACCGGAGGTTCAAAAACTAATTTAGATGAAATCTCATAGGTCATATTATCTTTAAAATTGATACGAACCTTTTCTAAAGGATAATATTTAAACTGATTTTCGAATCCTAAATGCACATATTCTAATATTTCAAAATAATTTTTCCCAGTTTCAATTTCAACTTCATCATAGTTAGAATAAAACAGCTTTACTTGTTCGTTAATCAATTCAATATTTACCCGAGAATAAAAATTTTGTGTTGCTTTTTGTTTTTTCTTTCCAGCCCAACACAGCACAAAATATTCCTTAAAAACCATGTAAGTGGGTTGATAGGTTTCATTTTGTTTCATAAAATCGAAAACTCCATCTAAGGTAAGTTTTACATTGTTTTTAGAGTGATTTTCAATTGAACTTACTAATTGATTATTTATAGCTCTTATTTCAATATCAAAAGCCTTGGGTTTACTAATACTACCTTCTCGCATGAAGACAGTTCCGCCGTAGTATTTCCAAATATTTTTACGTAGAGCGCAAATACTAAAGTCATTTTTAGGGCGAATACTCACTAAACCTACCACTTTCTTATTACTAAGGTGTGGAAATGGAATATTCTCATAAGCTACAATCGGAGGGTTTTCTAAATAAGCATTAACTAAATTTTGAATTTTAGCATCATCAAAAAAATCGACTCCAACAATCGTATTGTCTTCATCCTGTACACCAATAACCAAATATGCATTATTGGTTGGATTGCTGTTACTAAGTGAACAAATGTGTTTTAAAAATTTAGCCTTGCCTTCCTTAGAACTTAGGTTTAGCTTTAACTTTTTATCGTAGAAACTATTTTCATCATTATGCGCTAACAGATTTTTAATTAAAAGCCGTTTATTAATCATAGTTATCTACTTAACCATCAAAATTAAGGTATTTTTTAGCTAAAATTGTTAAAACAAGGATTAATTGATTGTGAAATGAAAGCCGAATTTAGCTTTCTAAAGAATAAAATATAAACAGGTAATGCATTAGTTTATACTTCAAAATAATCGATAGAATATGATGAAATATGCATTTGTAAGCTTTTAAAAAGTTTAATTTTGTACAACAATTTTAAACGACAACAACATGAAAATTTCAATTGGAAACGACCACGCAGGAACTACTTACAAACAAAAAATTGTAAGTAAGTTAGAAGCTTTGGGACATGAAGTAATTAACCATGGCACCAATACTGAAGATAGTGTAGACTATCCAGATTTTGTTCACCCGGTTGCTAAAGATGTAAGCAACGGAACATCAAGTTATGGGATTATTATCTGCGGATCTGGAAACGGGGCAAATATGACTGCCAATAAGCACCAAGAAATACGTTCAGCTTTATGTTGGAATAGTGAAATTGTAGCCTTAGCTAGACAACATAATAATGCGAATATACTTAGTATCCCTGCACGTTTTGTAAGCGAAGAAGATGCTTTAGCATTTGTAGATGTGTTTTTAAATACAGCTTTTGAAGGAGGTAGACACCAAAATAGAATTAACAAAATAGCTTGTAATTAAATAATCCCATTTTATAAATTGAGCCATTCTCATTCTACATACAAAAGCAAACAAAAAAATTTGCTCATTACTATTATTCTAAACGTAATTATTACTTTAGGACAAGTTGTTGGTGGGATAATTAGCGGAAGCTTGGCTCTACTTTCTGATGCACTACATAATTTTTCTGATGTTGTTTCTTTGGTAGTAAGTTACATAGCATCTTTTTTTTCGAATAAAAAAGCATCTGTAAATAAAACATTTGGATACAAAAGAGCAGAAATTATAGCTGCTTTTATTAATGCATGTTCGCTACTAGTTATTGCGGGTTTTTTAATTATTGAAGCTATCGAACGTTTCTTATTACCAGAAAAAATTGATGCTAATTTAGTAATCTGGCTTTCGCTTTTGGCTATTGTTGGTAATGGCGTAAGTGTACTTATTCTTCATGCAGATGCAAAAAGCAACCTGAACATTCGTTCGTCTTACTTACATTTATTTACAGATTTACTTGGTTCTTTTGCGGTATTAATTGGCGGCTTGCTCATGCACTTTTATGAAATTTACTGGGTAGACGCTGTTTTAACTTTAATTATCGCTATATATTTACTCATTGTAGGTTTTCAACTTGCCAAAAAAGCTTTTAATGTGCTTATGTTATTTACACCAGAAGATGTTGAGCTGGAAGAGTTAATTAATGCCGTGATTAAAATTCCGGAGATTAAAAATATGCATCATGTTCATGTTTGGCAGTTAAATGATGATGAAATTCACCTAGAAGCTCATATAGATTTTGTTGAAGACCTTCCTTTATCTAAATTTGACTTAGTTTTAGAGCAAATTGAAGCCATTGCGAAAAATAAATACGGTATTAATCATATTAACATACAACCAGAATACCGTAAAACAGATAACAAAAACATTATTGTACAGGACTAAATGGAGTGGAAGGTAAAAAAGTTTAAAGAGTTAAGTTTAGATGAGTTGTATAGTCTTTTGCAATTACGCTCAGC
>CBFIGU010000055.1:0-17016 GCA_965662165.1 Psychroflexus sp. | reverse complement strand
ACATCAAAACGATGTAACCATGGTCTTAATGCTCCATTACGCTCTGCTATACTTCCTCTATTTTCACTTAAGTAATCGTCTTGGTTAATGTATGCATCTAAAGCAGCTGCTTGTTCCTGAGCACTAATAGTTCGATCTCCGGCATTGTAAGCTTCAAAGTTTAACTCTGATGCATTATTAGGAATATACATTAAGCGATCTGAAGAATCTCCAAAATTACCTGAATACGTATAGCTAAATCTACCTGCATTGCTTCCTTGATAAAAAACAGATATAGTTGTATTTTCAGTTTGATAAGCCACATTAGCAATTACTCTATGCGGTATATCGAAAGCTGAATAACTTAACTCTGGATTATTTCTATCTTCTTTAACTGTACTAGCCCATAAAGACTGAGCTTGACTTCCTCCTGCTGCATCTAAATCACGAGAACGAGAATGTGTATAGGCTGCAAAAGTAGAAAAACCATTGTCAAAATCTTTTGAAAATTGCGCTGTTATTGAGTAATAATCTGCTTTTTTATTAGCATTTGTTAATAAGAAAACATTTCTAAATTGGTCATCGTTAGAATAGCTTCCTTCCCAATAAGGACGCTGATCTGGACCATTTAATTGTCCATCTGGTTCTCTTAATACAGAGTTATATGCTATTGGAGTAGTTATATCCTGAGAATAGATTAATTCTAATGTACCTACAATTCCAAATGGAAGCTGATGATCTACAGCTAGGTTAGAGCGCCAAACTTGTGGTAATTTAAAATTCTTATCTGTTAAATTCAATTCGTTAGATAAAGTTTGTTCAGGATTTTCTGGGTTTCCGAATGTTACATCAGGATCAAATTGCCAATTTGGACCAAAGACACCTGAGTTTGCTAGTTCTTCTCCTTCAAATCCTAAACCACCACGAACAACACCTGAGCCATTTACTTGGTTAGATAGCCAAACAAATGGAAGCCTACCTGAAAAGATACCGGTACCACCGCGTACTTGCGTTCTTCCGTCGCCATTAACATCCCAGTTAAAACCAACTCTAGGTGACCATAATGGGTTTACATCTGGAAATTGGCTTACATCTGGAGTAAAAGTATTACCATCTAAATCTTGAAAACCCCAATTTTCAGAAATGAAAGCCGCGTTACCTGGACTTCTTCTAGCTTCAATTAAATCTACTAGCAATTGATTTCTTGGAATTGGTGTTTCGTAAAATGGTAAATCTACTCTTAAACCTGCAGTTAATTTAAAGTTGTCAGTTACTTGCCATTCATCTTGTAGGTATACTCCTAATTGACTAAATGTAGTTTGGTCTGTTGGTGGCGTAGTTGAACCATCTAAGGCATAACTTCTTGCAAAGGCATCTGGTAAAGCTCCTGGTATTCTGTTGATAATTGCATCTTCAAAAGCTTGATAAGTATTAAATCGATAAAAACCGTTAAATACTGGGTTGAATGCATTATCAAATGTCATACGCTCAAAGTTAACACCAGCTGTAAATTTATGCTCTTTGTAAAAGTAAGAGAAGTCGTTTGTAATATTGAAAATACTATTTTCCAATAAATTGCCTACTGAAAATAATTCGTTCCCTAAAGAAAAGTAATACAAAGGGTCTCCAGCTGGTCCTGGCTCCAAAACTTCAATAAATGGAAAAGCTTGACCTCCAGGAATACCTCGTTTTGGATCTTGTATAGAAGTAAATCCAACATTTAATTGATTGGACATGTTCTTCCCTAAAACTGATGTTAATTCTCCAACAAAAGAAGTTACTTCTCTATCATTTGTATAATTAGTATTTCTAAAATTCATGGCTTCAATCCCTGTTCTTGAAGTATTTCTATAGCGAGTATCAATAAAACGAATAGAGTTTCTATTGGTAGGCACATCGTTGAAAGCGGTATACTGATTGTATCGCGCCATAAATTTGTGGTTTTTGTTAATGTTCCAGTCTAATCTCGCATTAAAACGGGTTTGTTCTGATGCAAAACTATAACCTTCAAAAGCACCTGTTCTGTATCCATATAAATCAGCTAGATTATTGGATACATCTTGTAGTAAATCAGCTGGAACGCGAGATATTGAAACATTATCTGGTGTTTCTCCTGGTCTTAATGCGCGTTTATTGAAACTCGGCACTAATTCTTGTTCTTCTTCATAGGAAACAAAAAAGAATAATTTATCTTTTATAATAGGTCCACCTACTGTAAAACCTTGAATTTCAGTTTTTGCATCATCCTTATTCAAACGTAAGTCTCCTACTAAATCACCAGTCATTTGATCGTTACGTAAATAATAGTAAGCTGAGCCAGAAAATTCGTTGTCACCAGACTTGGTTACAGCATTAACAGAAGCACCTGTAAACCCAGCAGTTCTTACATCGTAAGGCGCTAAATTTACTTGTACTTCTTCAATGGCATCTAAAGATACTGGATTTCCGCCAGCAAATTGAGAGCTTCCCAGTCCAAAATTATTATTGTATATATTACCATCTATAGTATAGTTATTAAACCTACTTGACGTACCAGCAAAAGAAGTTCCATTAGATTGTGGAGTAAGTCTTGTGAAGTCATTTATACTTCTACTAATGGTTGGTAGTGCATCAATTTTTTCACGAGACAAGTTTGTAGAAGCACCTGTTTTAGATGGGTCTGCTATACCACGTTTTGAAGAAACAATAACCTCATCGAGTACATCTCCACTTTTCATCTCGACTTTTAAACTAAAACTTTGTCCTAATCCTAAATCAATATCAGTATAAGTTCTGCTTTCAAAACCCACATAACTTACAACAACTTGATAAGGACCACCTACGCGAAGATTTGGGAAATAAAACTTCCCATCAAAATTAGTGGTGGTTTGATAAATTGTACCAGATGGAAGATGTGTTGCTACAACTTCTGCATCCATCAACGGGATGCCAGTGTCATCTTTAACAGAACCTTGCATGCTAGATGTTGTTACACCCTGAGCAAAAATGCTAGAAAAACAAAGCATTGAGAAAATGAGTAAAATTTGTTTCATTTTGATTTTTATTTATGAAATTATTATTTCACAAATCAAAAGAAAATAAAACCTGCTTAGGTAATTTAAAAGTAATCACTTTTTTAAATTGTAGTAAACAAATTGCCCAAATATTAGGTTAAGGTTATTTATGTTATACCTACTTGACTTTTTACTTCATTTATACTAAAAGCACTTTGAGTATTGGCAATATGTGGTATATCGGTTAGTTTATTAACCATAAAAGTCCTATATTCTGCTATGTTCTTTACGCGTATTTTTAATAAATAATCATAGGTACCACTTACGTGGAAACATTCTAAAACTTCACTTAGCGTCTGTATTTTACTTTCAAATTCTAATAAGTATTGCTGACTATGTTTGGTAAGTTGTATCATACAAAAAGACAAGAATTCCTTATCTACTTTTTCTGGATTTACTTGAATGCTGTAGCGTTCAATTACTTTATTTCTTTCCAAATTTTTTATTCGTTCGTAAACAGCAGTTGTAGATAAATTTACTTGGCTAGCTAAGGCTTTTGTACTTTGTTTTGCATCTTTTTGCAATAATTGAATTAAAGTTTGATCTATAGCATCTATTTTCATCTTGTAATTTTTTCGGAAGCAAAGCTTATTCAAAAGTGAAATTAGAAAAAATACCTAATATATTTTAATTTTTTAGTTTTTATTACAGCATTTAAAACAAATTCTGGTTTTTTAATCTTTTTATTATCAAATTTGAAATGAAAACATGCTAAAAAAATCATCATGAAACACAAACCTGCTAACCAAATTCAAGATCTTCAATTCTTTGGAGAATTTGGAGGTGTAAACCCTTCAATAAGCGATTCATCTACGTATACATTTATGAATGCTAAAGCCATGATGGATACCTTTACTGGCGACCAAGAAGGATGTTATTTATATTCAAGACACAGCTCGCCGAGCACACAATACTTGTCTCAAGCCTTGGCTAAAATGGAAAATACTGCATCTGCTCAAGTCTTTGCTTCAGGAATGGGCGCAATTAGCTCAACCTTAATGCAATTGTGTAAAAGTGGTAATCATATTGTTTCTAGCCATACCATTTATGGAGGAACCTATGCTTTTATGAAACATTTTTTACCCGATTTTGGTGTTAAAACCAGTTTTATAAATATTACAAATTTAGAAGAAGTTGAAGCTGCAATTTTACCCCAAACCAAAGTGCTTTATTGCGAAACGCTTAGCAATCCGTTATTAGAAGTAGCCAATCTTGCTTCCTTATCTAAACTGGCTAAAAAGTATAATTTAACACTTGTGGTAGACAACACTTTTACTCCACTTTGTATTTCACCTGCTAATCATGGAGCAGATATTGTAATACATAGTTTAACTAAGTTTATTAATGGAAGTTCTGATGCCGTTGGCGGAGCGGTTTGTGCTAGTACAGAATTTATTGAAAGTTTAAAAGATGTAAATCATGGTGCGGGAATGTTACTAGGTCAAACCCTGGATAGCTTAAGAGCGGCATCCATTTTAAAAAACTTAAAAACATTACCTATAAGAATGGAAAAGCATAGCGCTAATGCTTTATATCTAGCTCAATATTTTCAAAAAATAGGTGTTGCTTGTACTTATCCAGGTTTAGAAAATAACAAGGGACATCATATTTTTAAAAGTCAAGGAAATAGTGAATTTGGATTTAGTGGATTGTTTACTTTAGACCTTGGAACTATTGAAAAAGCAACTGAATTTATGGAACGTATGCAACAAGCTAATGTTGGCTATTTAGCAGTAAGTCTTGGGTACTATAAAACATTATTTACGGCTTCAGGAAGTTCTACTTCTTCTGAAATTCCTGAAGAAGAGCAAAAAGAAATGGGATTATCTGAAGGACTTGTACGTTTTTCAATTGGTTTAGATCACGATATTCATAGAACGGCTGAAAAAATTGAAGAATGTTTGGTTGATTGTGGAATGCTTCAAAAAGATAAAAATAGCGTTTTACAAGCTTAACTCTTTACAATTAAAATTATTAAAACCCTTTTAGGCGAAGTTTTTACTTCGCCTTTTTTATTTTGAAAACGCAAAACAATTGATAGTTAAAAGGGGAAACTCATCATAATAAAGCTACTGCTTTAAAGTTTGAATAGTAACTTTTGTTACAAGCTGTTTTTATTTAAAATTATACTTTTGAAAAAAATTAATATGAAATTCAATTTTAAAGTTCAGAATTTAAAATGCGGTGGCTGTGCCAATAGCATTACCAAAAAACTTTCTAGTCTAAACGAAGTAAACTCTGTTGAAATAAACACAGACACTGCAGTAGTTTCTATAGAAACCAATAACGAAAATTCTGAAAAAACCTTAAAAGATGCCTTGCTCAATTTAGGTTATCCTGTAGAAGGAGACAAAAATGCTTTTGGTAGTAAAGCAAAATCGTTTATAAGTTGTGCAACAGGCAGAATGTCTAACTCATAAATAAAAAAAACTATGATAATTAAACAATTTGAAGATGCGCCGTTAGCGCATTATTCCTATGCAGTTATAAGTGACGGAAAAATGATAGTAGTAGACCCTGCAAGAAATCCGTTACCTTATTATACCTATGCTGAAGAAAATAAAGCTGAATTAGTTGCTGTTTTTGAAACACATCCACATGCAGATTTTGTGAGTGGACATATGCAAATTCACCAAGAAATTGGAGCAAAAATTCACGTTAGTAAAATGGTAGGAGCTGAATATCCACACCAAACATTTGATGAAGGAGATGAATTTGAATTTGGTAACGCTAAAGTAAAAGCTATCCATACTCCAGGACATTCTCCAGATGGTATTACTTTTTATGTAACCAATACTGATAATGACACCAAAGCATTATTTACAGGTGACACTTTATTTATTGGCGATGTAGGCAGGCCAGATTTAAGGGAGAAAGCAGGAAACATGAAAGCCAAACGCCAAGAGTTAGCAGAAGCCATGTACAATACCATTCAAACTAAATTTAATAATTTAACAGACGATGTGTTGATTTATCCAGCGCATGGAGCTGGTAGTTTATGTGGTAAAAATATGAGCGATGCAGCTAGTTCAACTTTAGGAAATGAAAGAACTGGAAATTGGGCTTTTAAAAATCAAACGCAAGAAGAATTTGTTTCTGAAATTTTAAAAGACCAACCTTTTATACCTAGCTATTTTGGTTTTAATGTAGATATCAATAAAAAAGGTGCTGACCATGTATTGAAAAGTATTTATAACATTCCGCTGCACATTAATAAAAATGAAATAGATGATCCATCTAAAACCATAATTGATATTAGAGATGAAGCATCCTTTAAAAAAGGACATTTTAAAGGAAGTTTAAACATTATGGCAAGAACGGAGAAAGATAAAATTGAAACCTGGCTTGGAGCCATTGTTGAGCCTAATGAAGAATTTTATTTAGTAATTGATTCGGTTTCAGATTTAGAGCAAATTTTAAAACGGATTGCAAAAATTGGTTATGAAAAACAAATTATTGCAGTGGTTACCATTGGTAATGAAGCAAAATTAGAGTCGACTAAACTATTAGACTTAAATCATTTTAAGTCGAACAAAAGCGATTATAATATTGTTGATATTCGAAGTGAAAGTGAACATAAAAATGAAGTGAAATTCGAAAGCTCTATTAATCATCCTTTAAATGATTTACGAAACACCGCAGAAAAAATAGATCAAAATAAGCCTGTTGTTGTTCATTGTGCAGGTGGCTACCGCAGTGCTGCTGGATCAAGTATTTTAGAAGCTAAATTAAAAGATATAGATGTATACGACTTAAGTACTGCTATTGAAGATTTTTAAGAATATCAACTTATATTAAAACTAAAAAAGGCGCTAATTGCGCCTTTTTTAATGTTTTTTACTTAAGGGTATTATTTTCTACCTGTCATGTCTTCTGGTTTTACCCATTCATCAAACTCTTGCTCTGTGGTATAACCCAATCTAACTGCTTCTTCTTTTAGAGTAGTTCCATTTTTATGAGCAGCGTTAGCAATTTCTGCTGCTTTGTAATAGCCAATTTTGGTATTTAAAGCAGTTACTAACATCAAAGAATTTCTTAATAATTCATTTATTCGTTCTTGGTTTGGCTCAATTCCATCTACACAATTCACATCGAAGGAAACACAGGCATCCCCAATTAATTGAGCAGACGAGAGTAAATTTGCAGCCATAACTGGCTTAAATACATTTAATTCAAATTGACCTTGCATCCCTCCTACAGTTATAGCTGTATCGTTACCCATAACTTGTGCACAGACCATAGTTAAAGCTTCACATTGAGTTGGATTTACCTTTCCAGGCATGATAGATGAACCTGGCTCGTTAGCAGGTATAATAATTTCGCCAATTCCACTTCTAGGTCCTGAAGAAAGCATTCTAATATCATTAGCGATTTTATTTAATGAAACTGCAAGTTGTTTTAAAGCACCATGTGTTTCAACAAAAGCATCGTGAGCTGCTAAGGCTTCAAATTTATTTTCGGCAGAAACAAATGGCAATCCTGTAAATTCTGCAATATATTCAGCTACTTTTTCTGCATAACCTTCTGGTGTGTTTAGTCCAGTTCCTACTGCGGTTCCACCTAATGCTAATTCTTGCATATGTGGTAAAGTGTTTTTCAAGGCTTTTAAACCATGGTCAAGTTGGGAAACATAACCGCTAAACTCCTGCCCGATAGTTAAAGGAGTAGCATCCATAAAGTGTGTTCTTCCAATTTTCACCACATCATTAAATGCTTCTGCTTTTTGATGTAGCTTATCTCTAAGTTGCTGTACACCAGGAATAGTAACTTCAACGAGTTTTCTGTAGGCAGCAATGTGCATTCCTGTAGGAAAGGTATCATTAGAAGATTGAGATTTATTCACATCATCATTAGGAGAAATACTGCGCGTGCCTTCACCTAACTGATTTCCTTCTAATTGATGTGCACGGTTGGCAACCACTTCGTTAACATTCATATTACTTTGCGTACCCGAACCGGTTTGCCAAATTACCAATGGAAATTGATCGTTGTGTTTTCCCTCAAGAATTTCATCACAAACTTTAGCAATTAAATCTCTTTTTTCTGTGGGTAACACGCCGAGTTCTGCGTTGGTAAAGGCTGCAGCCTTTTTTAAATAAGCAAAACCTTCAATAATTTCAAATGGCATTGAAGCAGAAGGTCCAATTTTAAAATTATTCCTAGACCGCTCTGTTTGTGCTCCCCATAATTTATCTGCGGGAACTTTAACCTCTCCAATTGTATCTTTTTCTATTCTATATTCCATGAATTTAATTTTTAAAGCTTCAACAAATTTAAGAAATTATGCTTCTGCGAAGTAGTGAAATCAAGATTAAAAATGTTGATAATTTATTTTTGAAAATGTGATCAAAATGTGACTGATGTATTATATTTGCGGCATAAAATATGATGATATGTTCGATTTTGGTCAATATTTAGGTTTTCTTGCTTTCTTAACCATACTAACTATTGGTTTTTGGTTATTGATTTTCTTAACTGCTATTATTCCATATTGGATTGGCGGAGCTTTAATTGAGCGCTTAAAGGAAATGAAAGAAGCTAAAAAGGAAAAATCTGAAGAATAAATTTAGAAGTTTAAATCCTATTATATAGATAGTTTACTGAATATCTATCTTTCAAAGACATTAAAAAGCCTAAGTTGTTGAATAACTTAGGCTTTCTTTTTTAGGGGCACTCTAAATTATTTTAATACCCACCACCATCGTCTCCGTAATCATCTCCACCACGTGAACCACGTTTATCTTTTGGTTGATTAAAACGATAAACAAATGTTAGGGTAACTTGACGTTCTCTCCATTGGAATTCACTATCTGAAATAAAATTCGGCGTTACGGTAAATTGCTCTCTTACTCTAGAGTTAAACAAATCTCTTACGTTTAATGATATGGTTGCATTATCATTTAAGATATCTTTACTTAAAGCCATATCTAAAGAAGCAATTGGATCTGTTTCAGTT
This sequence comes from Psychroflexus sp., assembly GCA_965662165.1. Taxonomy (GTDB): domain Bacteria; phylum Bacteroidota; class Bacteroidia; order Flavobacteriales; family Flavobacteriaceae; genus Psychroflexus. The sequence goes on along the minus strand of CBFIGU010000055.1, from coordinate 8,028 downwards.
TGCGCGTTTTCTCTAGGACCACGATAAAATGCATTGGTTTGCCATTGTATTTTCCAAGGTAAAATTATATTAGCACTGAATCTTCCAAAATAAGATTCGTTAGTTGCTCCATATTCTATACCTTCAAATGCACCATCACTTTCGAATCTAAAATAGTTGAAACTTAAATTTGTTCTAAGCCAGTCTGTAGGATTATAAAGTAAACCTAACTCGGCGCCATAGCGTTCTTCTGTAGATAAGTTAATAGGGATATTTTCTATAATATCAATCCCATCTTCTTCCGTATCTCTACCAGTATCTCGTTGCACACGCTCAAAAGATTCTGTTTCTCTTTGATAGTAAACTGAACTAGTTAAGGTAATTTTTTCCCATCTTTTTAAATATCCTAAATCGAAAGCATCAGCAAAAGCAGGATCTAAATCTGGGTTACCCTGGAAGATATTTGTTCTACTAGATTGTGATGGAAAAGGATTTAAATACCAACTTCTAGGACGGTTAATTCTTCTATTGTAACCTAAAGATAGGTTTTCTTCTTCGCCTAATTCATATATTAAATTTACTGTCGGAAATAAGCCATTGAAAGTTTTATCAAAATCATAGTTCTGGTCAAAATTTTCTTCTATTACAGGTATAGTTTCACCCTTTAATTGAGTTTGTTCAAAACGAAGACCTAATAAAAATGAAAAACTATCTCCTAACTTATTTCCATATTGCGAGTAAACTGCGGTAATGTTTTGCTGAAAATTAAATGTACTAGAAACAAATCCATTTATTTCGAAATCAGCTCCTTCTGAAGGTCTTCTACTCACAAGAAAATCTTCTGTTGTATCTGAATAATCTCCTCGAAAGCCAGCTTCAAATTGTGCATCTCCCATAGGCAACACATAATCTGCTTGTATTAAAAAACTGTCTTCATCTTCAGTTTCTAAAACATCTTGTCTAGCTACAAATTCGGGTAATGGGTTGATAATATCTTCAAAAATGGCATTTTCTACAGTTTCATCCTTTTTTGAATATTGAAAATCGGCTGTAAGTTTATGATCTCTATTCTCTGGATCAAATTGTTTTTCATAATTTAATGAATATTGAAAACGTTTGTCATCTTCAGCTTCTTCTTCTGTTCTTAAGGTTGTACTGTTTTCTACACCTTCAATAAATCGTCTTGTCCTATTTCGGGTACGGTCTAAATCGTCTCCTAAACGCATAAAGAAACTTGCCGTTAGCGAAGATGTTTGATCAAAAAAGTATTGAATACCTGTATTCATATTAAAGTTTTGACCACTACGACTATATTTTCTGTCTTCAATAATTCTATCAAAATTTGGATTATCAGGATATCTGTTATCAAAAAAAGCATTTCCGGGACCATCTCTGTCGGTATAACCTAAATTATTGAATATATTGAATTTATCTGTTCTTAAATTAATATTAGTGTAAGCTCCCGTATTTTTTGGATCACCTATAGTTCCACGAAAAGAACCATTTACGCCTAGGGTTTTTTCTCTTTTAAGAATAATGTTGATTATCCCGCCCGAACCTTCTGCATCGTATCGAGCCGAAGGACTTGTAATCACTTCTACAGACTCAATAGCATCTGCAGGTAATTGCTGAAACACATCTTGATCTCCAAAACCGGCTACTGAAGAAGGTTTACCATTAATCAATATTCTAACATTAGAATTTCCGCGTAAGCTTATGGCTCCATCTACATCTACCGTTACGGAAGGCACATTGGCAAGGGCTTCACTCACGGTTCCACCTTCTGTGGTTAAATCCTTACCTACATTATATATTTTCTTATCAAGACGAACATCAACTTGTGTAGTTTCGTATACTACATTAACTTCATCAAGTTCTTGTTGTGAAAATTGAAGCTGAATCGTTCCTAAGTTAAGGTCTTTATTAATAGTTCTGTTCTTGTAATTTTTAGTCTCGAAAGAAATAAATTCAACTGAAATATTATACTTCCCTTCATCTACTTTTATAGAAAAATTTCCATCAAAATCAGTTACACCACCTTCTACAGCGTCTGGATTATTAACAGGAGTAACTTTAACGGAAGCCATTTCTAATGGAATCCCTTGATCGTCTATTACTTTTCCTTTGATTTCAAATTCTTGAGCATTTACTAAACTCAGCATAAAGCAAAATGCTAATCCAATATAATATTTCACAATTTATTTTTTATTGATTACTCCTTTTGGACATCAAAAAGTAAATCGAGTTTAAATCAATCTAGTTAATATTGAGTTAAGTAAAATATTATAGCGTTAACGTATCTTAAAAAACGAGAGTAAGTCCCTATCTTATAAGATTATATGAATTAAGATTTGTTGAAAAATTTATTATATCTACGTTTGGAAAAGTAACCAAGTACTAACCAAACTACAAGGCTACCAATAATAAAATTATAGCTAATAATTTGATCTCCACTTGCATAAGAATGTAAACCAGTTAAATAGAAATTTACCCCAAAGTAAGTCATTAAAATAGAACCGAACGCCAAAATTGAAGCCCAGTTAAAAGCCCAAAATCCGCGCATACCAGGAACTAAACGCATGTGAATAACAAATGCATACACAAATATGCTAATTAAAGCCCAAGTTTCTTTTGGGTCCCAGCCCCAATATCTACCCCAACTTTCGTTTGCCCATTGTCCGCCCAAAAAGTTACCAATGGTCAACATCACTAAACCAACCGTTAGGGCTAATTCATTAATGTAGGATAATTCTTGAATATTCAATTTCATTTTTTTGATGTTGTTCTTATTGGTGAACAACATTAAAATTAAAGCTACGAGACCTATAATCATTCCTAGTGCAAAAGGTCCGTAACTTCCAACAATTACGGCTACATGAATCATTAACCAGTACGAATCTAAAACAGGCTGTAGGTTAGAAATTGAAGGGTCCATCCAATTCCAGTGAGCCACCATTAAAATAATACCCGTTACAAAAGCAGTTGACCCCATGGTTAAATCACTTTTTCTACCAAAAGCAAGACCCATAGCAGCAGTTGCCCAAGCTACATAAATCATACTCTCGTAAGCATCACTCCATGGTGCATGACCTGAGATGTACCAACGTAAAGCTAGTCCGGCAGTGTGCAAGACTAAGGCTAAAATAAATACAATCTTAGAGAAGTTGATAACTGAAGAAATAAATTTTGTATCTCTAAAAATTTGAATGATAACAAAAATGACCATCAATAATCCTATATACAAATAAGCTTGAAACAAGGCATTAAAAATGTCTACTTTATTATAAAGTATTTCTGCTTGCACTTTATTTTCGGAAGGCATTACTTCACTTCCATGCTTTTTCTGAAATCCATCTATAATAGCAAGTAGTTCATTAGGCTGTTCATAATTATTATTCTTAATTGCATTTTGAAGTGTGCTCATGTAGAGTGGAAAAACTTTGTGTACAATGGTAGAATCGGCTCCTACGAAAAATACTTCATCTTCGGCTTCTCTTATTTCTGGAATAGACACCCAACGGTTAGATGGATGATTTGGCACTGGAAATACGCGTAAAACGTCTCCTTGCAACGCATCGTACAACAAATTAACACGTTGGTCTGCTTCAATAAAGTCCTTTTGAAATTGATTAGGAACTGCTGCAGAATAAGCATCTCTTAAAAATGGAGCTAACTTGTATTCATTGTTTTCATCAAAGAAATCTGTAATGGAAACATACTTCTCACCACGGTCAATACCCAATAAGTTATGTAAGCTATCGTTTTTAGGTTTCAAATAAATGATGGGTGCAGGGAACCAGCGCATAGGATTTTCTATCATAGAAATAAATGCTTGGTCGCTGTTTAAGCCAGCATAATTGTCTTGTTTACTTAACTTTCTAAGCAACTCTGAAGAATAGGTATTTACGGGCTTCATTCTTCCGTTGGCATCCTGAATAATTAATTCTCCAAAACGTTTGGCATGTTCTTTACTAACCGCCTTAGACCGTATAATGGAATCTAAAGTTTGTTTATCTATTTGTGGAGCTTGATTAACGGCTTGCGATGTAGTTTCAGGTAAATCTTCTTGGTCTACATTTTTAATTTCTTGTGCGTTTAGAAATAACCCAAAAAATAAAATGGCAACTGTAGTTAATTTTGCTTTTTTAGCCTTCACTTTATCTAACTTTTTGCGTAAAATCCCAAAACGAGAATTTGGATCGAACAAGATAGCCATCAGACCAAAATAGAGTAAAAAATAACCTATATAGGTAGTCCAAGTTCCCCACCAGTCATGGTTTACACTTAGGATGGTTCCGCCTTCATCAGCATCAAAAGAAGCTTGAAAAAATCGGTAACCTTTGTGGTCTAATACGTGATTCATGTAAATATCGTACGGATAAGAATCGCTTCCGTCTACTACTTCAACTTTACTCATAAATGATGCATAGCTTGGATTTGCTCTATCTTCTGTTCCTGGATGTTTTTCAGCAATGAAATCGTTAAGCTTTAAAGCAAATGGTAATTCATATTCCTTACTTCCGTAACGTAAATAAATTTCGAAACCGCCTACTTCAACTTTTTTCATGTCTTCCACAAATCCTTTACCACCTAATAAACCAACTTCCTTGGTTTCGCCATTTGCAGTTACTTGAATAATAGCTCCATCGGGTAGATTTGGCCTTTTCCTTTCTGCTTCTCCAACGCTGTATTCACCACGAATTACTGGATCTGGAAACACAATTTGCATTCCGCCAATATTATATAAAGATCGCAGTTGAAGCTCTTGAATCGAATCTGCTACCAAATCGCCTTTTTTCTGATCGGCCATTCTCATGTATCTTCCATCAAAAGGAGATTGTATGGTAAAACCTGTTTCATTAGTACCAAGAATGTTAACTGCACCTTCTGTATATTTATTGAAGGCAAATAACATGTTGCTTATGTTTACCAATTCACCTTCTCTTAAATAACGATCTTGACGTTGACCTGTAGTTCCGGTTTCTACCATTTTCAGATAGTTTTCTCCATCTTCTGTAGGAATTAATTGGTCTTGAGCACCATCGAAATATTCAACTACTTTAAATTGAATTGGTGTTGCATTAAAGTCGGTTTCAATTTGTTGGTCATTACTTAATCCTGGGGCAAGTAACAATGGGAAATGTTCTTTTTTACGCAATAATTCACCATCAATTTCCCCGTCTATATAAGTGGTGAGAAAAGTTTTTTCTGTCAGCATGGTCTTAGTAAGCTCGCCCTCTCTTATGGGCATTACGCCTTCATAACCTATATATCTTGTAATCCATGCTCCAGCGAGAATTAAGATGAAAGATAAATGTAGGATTAGCGTGGTAAGCTTCTTTTTGCTTAGTAATTTATATCTAAAAATATTTCCTATAAAATTGATAACAAAAAACACCATGATTACTTCGAACCACCATGCGTCATAGATGTAATATTTAGCAGTAGCTGTAGAATAAGAATTTTCTACAAATGTACCAATTGCCATGGCTAAAGCATAAATAATAAATAACATAGCCATTAAGCGAGTTGAAAATAATATATCTTTAATTTTTTGCTGAATCATTCTTCATAATTTGATTTGCAAATATACTCAATATAGCTTGAAATAATGAGTGATTTAATGGCATTAAGAATTGCATATAAGTTAAGTATATCGTAAAAATTACTTCTTTTTACTTCAACAATTATTAAAGTGAAAAATCTAATAATAAGCTTGATATAAGATTAATCTAAAGGCTTTCGTAAAAGATGAATTCGGTTTATTAGGTATTGATTACTTTTACGCTTCAATTTGAAGATTTCAAAAAAAATGATTGACATTGTTATTATTGGTTTTGGAAATGTTGGGCAACATATGGCGAGAGCTATTTACAAATCACCAGAATTAAACCTATTACAAGTATATAATAGAAGTAAAATACAAGCATCAAATCTTGGAGATTTAGATATTAATGTTACTTCAGATTTTAATAATTTACAAGAAGCAGACGTTTTCTTACTTGCCGTAAAAGACGATGCGATTGAAAATTTGGTAACCAAAATACCATTTAAAAATAAAATTGTTGCGCATACATCAGGTAGCTTAAAACTTCTTGAAACTTCTCAAAAAGATGCTGTTTTTTATCCTTTGCAAACCTTCAGCAAAACTAAAAAGTTAAATTACAAAGTTATTCCTTTTTGCTTAGAAGCTGAAAACGATGAAACCTATCAAATACTTGAAAAAATAGCGAAAAATATTTCAAATAAAGTCTATTCCATATCTACAAAACAAAGGCAACAACTTCACCTAAGTGCAGTTTTTGTTTGCAATTTTGTAAATCATATGTATGCAATAGGTGAAGAAATTTGTGAAAGTCATGAAATTCCTTTTGAAATTTTACAAACTTTAATTGAAGAAACTGCTGATAAAATTAAAGAATTAAATCCAACGGAAGCCCAAACTGGACCAGCCTTACGTAAAGATCAAAAAACCATAAATAGGCACCTGTCTCAATTAGAAAAAACAAATTATAAAAACATATATCAAGAATTGACTAATTCAATTGCAAAAAAACATGGATAAGAATTATAAAGAATTACTAGAAGAAATTAAATGTTTCATTTTTGATGTTGATGGCGTACTTACCAACGGAAAACTTTTAATTTCAGATCAAGGCAGCTTACTAAGAAGCATGAACGTAAAAGATGGTTTTGCTATGAAGTATGCTTTAAATCAAGGCTATAGTGTTTGTATTATTTCTGGTGGCACAAACGAAGGTGTAAGAGAACGATTAAAAACTTTAGGAATTACTGATGTATATTTAGGTGCGCACGATAAAGTTGAAGTTTTAGATGAATACTTAGATATTTACGGAATTACTAGAGAAGAAGTGGCTTATATGGGAGATGATATTCCCGATGTTTACCCCATGAAAGAAGTTTTGTTACCTACATGTCCCCAAAATGCAGTACCTGAAGTAAAAAAAGTAGCTAAATACATTTCTCATCGAAATGGCGGTGAAGGCTGCGTTAGAGATTTAATAGAGCAAGTGCTTAAAGCACAGGAGAAATGGGCAATCTAATTTAATATTCTACTCTTGTGCAGTATCGATTAATAGCCTTCTTAAAATTAATTCGCTTACCTAATTTAGTCATGCTAGGTTTGGTTCAGCTATTTTTGGCTATATCATTTTTACCTGCTTTTATCCCAGAATTTGAATTTGAAATTTGGAAAATTGTAAGTTTAATTTTTAGTATTGTTTTTTTAGCCGCTGGTGGAAATTTAATAAACGCTTACTACGACCAAAAAACAGATTTGATTAACAAGGTTAAATATTACTCCTATTTTAAACAGTTGGGTAGAAAAAGTTGCTTGTATTTGTACGGTTTACTTTCAATGCTTGGGCTTTGCTTTGGGTTTTACTTATTTAAACTCAATACAGACCTAAGTATATTTTTAATTTTTCTATTGGTCTTTTTCTCTCTTTTTGTGTATTCAAAATACCTTAAAGGAATATTTTTATACGGGAATTTACTAGTTAGCAGCTTAGTTGGTTTAAGTATTTTTTTACCTTGGTTAATATGGGTGAAAGAAGATCAATTCAAATTAGAAGATTCTGTTTTACAACTTTTTTTATTTTATGTTGGTTTTTCTATCCTTACCAACTTTGCCCGCGAATTGGTAAAAGATGCAGAAGATGTAATAGGCGATTATGCTACAGAACTTAAAACCTTGCCCATTTTATTAGGAAAAAAAAGAACCAACACCATTATACAGTTGGTAACATTTTTAGTTCTAATTGGTTTAGTATTGGTGTATTTTCAATTTTTTAATGGCCAGTTATTTCCTTTGTTGTACATTTTTTTGGTGTTAGTTTCACTGGGGATTTTTATTTTTTTTAAAACAGGAAAAGCCAATCATAAAAAAGATTATTCAAATTTGAGTATATGGTTTAAGGTATGGATGTTACTAGGATTAATTAGCTTAGGCTTTTATTAAATTATTCAACTAAAAACCTTAACAAACATGCTTCAAAATAAGTTAACAGATTTAAAATTAATTTTAGC
>CBFIGU010000054.1:0-17138 GCA_965662165.1 Psychroflexus sp. | reverse complement strand
GAAAGGTTCGTTGTTTTTTATTTCCTGAATATTTTCTCCTTCCAGATTAAATAGAATAGACTTAAAATCGAATTTGTTAGCAAAATCATTTTCAATTACTTTAAATAATTCTGTCTTTCCAACAATTTCATCTAAACTAGAATAGCCTAATTTGGCTAGTATGCTTCGCACTTCTTCGGCTAAATTTTGAAGATAGCTAACTATAGCATCAACGGTACCGGTGTAATGATCACGCAAACCTTCATTTTGTGTAGCTATACCAACACTACATTTGTTTAAGTGACAAACTCGAAGAATTTTACATCCTACTGTGTTGAGTAAAACTGTGCCAAAGCCAAAAGTTTCTGCGCCCATAATGGCTGCTTTAACCACATCTAAACCCGTTTTTAGTCCACCATCGGTTTGTAATTCTACCATTTTTCTTAGGTTATTGGCTTTAAGAGCGTTGTGAGCTTCAATAAGACCTAATTCCCAAGGATTTCCTGCAAATTTTATAGATGCCAATTGAGCTGCGCCCGTACCGCCATCGCTTCCTGATATAATGATTTTATCCGCATAGGCTTTTGCCACACCAACTGCGATGGTTCCTACGCCCGAAGAAGATACTAATTTTACACTCACTCTTGCTTTTGGATTAATTTGTTTTAAGTCGTAAATTAATTGAGCCAAATCTTCAATAGAGTAAATATCGTGGTGTGGTGGAGGAGAAATTAAGGTTACTCCAGGAATGGTATAGCGAAGTTTGGCAATTAGTGGAGTTACTTTCTTACCAGGCAACTGTCCGCCTTCACCAGGTTTTGCACCTTGCGCTAATTTAATTTGAATTTCTTCTGCACTTCGCAAATAAGCAGGTGTAACTCCAAATCTTCCTGAAGCTACTTGCTTTATTTTACTGTTTTTAGTTGAATGATAACGTTTTTTATCTTCGCCACCTTCGCCTGAATTGCTCATGGCCCCAATTCGATTCATGGCTTCTGCCATAGCTTCGTGGGCTTCTGGAGAAATTGCACCCAAACTCATAGCAGCTGAGTTGAATCTACATGTAATCATTTCAATAGGTTCAACATCTTCAATAGAAATCGCAGGCTTTTTTAAATCGAATTCATAAAAATCACGAATCATTTTTAATCCCCGGTTGTTAATGCGATTTTGTACCATTTCATAATCTTCTTTTTGTAAACTACTTGCAAATCTTCTGATACCTAATGAAATGGCAGGTGCGTAGTCATGATATTCACCTTTAGTTTTGTATTTATAAAAGCTTCCAACTTCCAATTCGTATTGATTTTGGTAGTGATTCATTTCAAAAGCCTTGGTATGATTGGCATGAATGCGCTCTTCAATATCTTGGTAAGTTAATCCATGTAAAAAGGATTGTGCATAACTAAAACAATCTTGGGTAATGTCTTTTCCTAAACCAATAATATCGAATAAGGAACTGTGTTGGTAACTATCTATGGCACAAATTCCCATTTTGGACATGATTTTTAGCAAACCTCCATTCAATGCTTTATGAATGTTTTGTAATGCTTTTTTCTGAATTAATTTTGAAGAGTGCTCATCATTTTTATGGTTTCTTTTGGCTATTTCTATAGCGGAAGAATACAATAAATAAGGATAGATGGCACTTGCACCAAAAGCGATGCAAACTGCACATGAATGTGAATCGTAAGCTTCAGCTGAAATGGCTATTAAAGAAACTTTACTTCGAAGTTGATGCTTCAGTAAATAAGAGTTTAAAAATCCAATAACCAACGGCATCGGAATGATTTTCTGATTTTCATTTAAACACCGATCATCTAAAAAAATCAAGCTAATATGTTCTTCTTCAATAGCTTTTTTAATTTGAAAAGCTAAATTGAATAGTGCTTGATGTAAATTACTTTCAAATGAAGTGAAGAAAGTTTTGTGAAGATAATTTTCATTGAATTTTGGGTCATTTTTGTCCCCAAAGTTTTTAATAATATCTATTTTTTCTTTAGAAAGAATAGGACTATTAATACGTAAACCAATAGCATTACTAGGTTTTTCTTTTAAAATATTTCCCCTAGGTCCTAAGGTCATACTTAAAGACATGATAAGTTTTTCTCGAAGCGGATCTATTGGCGGATTGGTAACTTGCGCAAATTTTTGTCTAAAAAAGTCAGTAAAATTTCGTTGTACGTGACTAAAACAGGCTAGGGGAGTATCGTCTCCCATCGAACCGATTTCTTCTTTTCCATTTTCAATCATGGGAGCAATTACTTGCTCCATGGTTTCATGCGTATAATTATGATAACGTTGATAAACAAGCTTTTTATCAAAATTAAAATCTGAAAAATCAATAAAATTTTCATTGTAATGTTCAGCTAGGTAATGTTGGTGGCGTTCCAACCATTTGCCGTAAGGCTGAGCATTTTTTAAATAATCTTGAACATCATTATTCATTAAAATCCTACCATGTTTGGTATCTACAGCAATTACTTCACCGCCGTGTAATTTTCCTTGTTCTAATACATTTTCTTCATCAATATCTAAAACACCCAACTCACTAGCTATTAAAAAGCGATTGTCTTTAGTAATGATGTATTTTGCAGGACGTAATCCGTTTCTATCCATTACGGTAGCCAAGTAGCGGCCATCGGTAAAATTGAGTGCTGCTGGGCCATCCCAAGCTTCAAAATTGGAAGTTAGGTATTCATAATAAGCACGAATTTTTGCGTCTTGTTTGGGTAAGTTTTGCCAAGCGGGTGGAAACATACTACTCATGGCTTTAAAAAAGTTAACGCCATTTGAAATTAAATATTCAAATAAATTGTCAACACTCCCGCTGTCGCTAGCATCATTAGTAAGAATTTCTCCAATGTCTTCTAATTCTGATGCAGAATATACTTCGCTTTTAGCATTTTCTCGATTTACTTTAGCATTGAACCGATTTCCTTGTATGGCGTTGATTTCTCCGTTATGTGCTAAAGTTCTAAACGGCTGTGCTAATTCCCATTTCGGTAAAGTATTGGTAGAAAAACGCTGATGAAACATCGCGAATCCTGTTTTAAAATCGTCTTCCTGTAAGTCTTGATAAAAATCTTTTAATAAATCTGGTTTAATGAGTCCTTTGTAGCTAATTACATAAGGAGAAAATGAAGCGATGTAGAAATTTTCTTCTTCTTTTAATTCATTTTCTATCTGTTTTCTACATAAGTATAAAAATTCATCAAATCGTTGTTCGGCTACTGGCGAATCTGGAACAATAAAAGCATGTTTTATATTTGGTAATGAAGCTAAAGCCTGTTGACCAAGCATTTTTTTATTTACGGGAACGGACCTGTAGAAAAGCAATTTTAAATCATATTTAGCTAAATATTTTTCAACCGATGATTCTTGTTTCTTTTCTGTGAAAAAAATACAACCTACTGCATATTTTTTTGGTAATGAAAAACCATTCACCAAAGCAATAGTCTTCATAAATTCTTTAGGCATTGCTACTAGAAGCCCACAACCGTCTCCACTTTTTCCATCTGCAGCAATAGCTCCACGATGTATCATTCTGCTTAAGGCGATTAAGGCATCTTCGGTAATTCTTCTTTCTGGTTTTGCATCTACATTGGCAATTATGCCACAGCCACAACTATCCTTAAAAGCATGAATTAAATTTTGCATCTGTTTGTTTTTGAAGTTTATGAGAATGTTCAAGATAACATAAAACAGATTTCATTTTATTTAATAAACTATTAAATTTGTGAATAAATGAAAGTGTGAAGAATATTTTATTGAAAAATATTTATTTTTAGTTGAATAATTTAATGAAAACGTAAATATGAAGGATATGAATTTAAAATTGATAAAATTATCTTTCAATTTTCAGAAATCCATAATTTTTAATTGATAAATTACTGAGTTTTATCGATATCAATACTTTGATTACATGGGATTTACAATTAATATCAATGTTTTTTGAAAATTATATAGAAAACGAAAAACTAGTTCGACTTAAAACTTTTATTCAATAACTTTATAGTTAGGATCTTCCATGACATTAACATCAATAATTTCATCTGCATTTGCTAAGAGTCTTCTGCAATCAGGACTTAAATGCTTCAAATGAACTTTTTTACCCGCTTTTTTATAGCGTTCAGTAATTTTATTTAAAGCTTCAATAGCCGACATGTCCACAACACGACTTTCGTAAAAATCGATGATAATTTCTTCAGGATCGTTAGCTACATCAAATTTATCATTAAATAAAGAAGTAGAACCAAAAAACAAAGGACCATAGATTTCATAGTGTTTTACACCATTTTCGTCTACGCTTTTTCTTGCTCTAATTCGCTTGGCGTTATCCCAAGCAAAAACAAGTGCGGCAATAATTACACCTACCAAAACCGCTAAGGCGAGATTATGAAGAAAAACAGTAACTAAAGTTACCAAAACCATGACCAACACATCAGATTTTGGCATGCGTTTAATGGTTTTAAAACTAGCCCATTCAAAGGTTCCGATGGATACCATGATCATTAATCCAGTTAAGGCTGCCATTGGAAGCAACTCGATAACAGGTGCACCGAACATTACAAAAGCAAGTAAGGCTGATGATGCTACAATCCCAGATAGTCTGGCTCGTGCACCATTAGAAACGTTGATTAAACTTTGACCAATCATTGCACAACCTCCCATTCCGCTAAAAAATCCAGATAAGAAGTTAGCTGCTCCTTGTGCCATTGCTTCTTTATTACTGTTACCACGTGTTTCTGTAATTTCGTCTACAATGTTCAAGGTTAATAAACTTTCAATTAAACCAACTCCAGCCATGATGCCAGCATACGGTAAAATAATCATAAAAGTTTCCCAGTTTAAAGGGATTTCAGGAATATGAAAAGGGGGGAAACCACCACTAATGGATGAAATATCACCAACGGTTTTGGTGTCAATTCCTAGGAAATATGTGATTGCAAAAATCACTAAAATGGCTACTAAAGAAGCGGGGACAGCACGAGTTAGTTTTGGTAATCCCCAAATAATTAGCATAGTAGTTAATACTAAAGCCAACAGTATGTATAAGTTAGTTCCAGTAAGCCAATTCCCATCTATATCTTTAAATTGTTCCAGTTGAGACATAAATATAATAACCGCTAAACCGTTCACAAAACCGAAGATAACCGGATGGGGTACCAAGCGCATTAGTTTCCCTAACTTTAACGCACCTGCCAGCATTTGAATGATACCTGAAAGTACCACGGCAGCAAATACATATTCAACTCCGTAATCTTTTGCAAGTGAAACAACTACAACAGCAATTGCTCCCGTTGCACCCGAAATCATTCCTGGTCTACCTCCAAAAATTGAAGTAACAAAGGCCATTACAAAAGCAGCATACAAACCTGTTAATGGACTTAAACCAGCAATTAATGCAAATGCCATGGCTTCAGGAACTAATGCAAGTGCAACGGTGAGACCAGATAGAATTTCAATTTTGTAATCTACTTTCTGCTTAAAATCGAACAGCTGAATATATTTTTTCATAATTTAATTTCAAAAAGAATTAGAAATTTAAGCGTGCAAAAGTAGACTTTAATAAGAGATATAAAAACGAATGCTTATTAGTTTCGAACTTAATTTATACGAAATCGCTTAAGTTTAAAAGCTAAATCTTATATATTTGCTAAATTAATATAGATATGCTCAAATGATATAGTTATGAAATATTGCCCACAATGCCAGTCAGATAAAATTATAAAAAGTGGAATTTTAAATGATAGACAACGATACAAATGCAAGTCTTGTAGCTATAATTTTACCGTAAATAAACTGGGTAAGCAAATAGATCAATATTACGTGACTAAGGCTTTACAGCTTTATTTGGAAGGTTTAACGTATCGTGAAATTGAGCGAATTATTGGTGTTTCTCATGTAAGTGTTATGAATTGGGTAAGAAAATATAATGTTCATAAAGTGCAAAACACAGACTATCACCCTACCTACAAAATTTTAAGTCAATCAGAATTGGCTACGTATTTTTCAAAACCAGAAAACACAAAAGGCGCAGGAATGATTATTACTGAACTAGGAGATAAATACATGATGATTAAGTGGGAAAGATTTAAAGATTAACTATATAAGTTTACACAAAAATATATTAAATTTTATTTAACAATATTCTCACTAGATATTTGATTTCATCATTTCAAACGTTTTCGTTTATAAATCAAATGTCAAATGAAACATATTTCTTTATTATTATTTTTTCTTGTCCTTTCATTTTCAGGACAAAATTATGCCCAAGGAATTACAGAATATACAGGTGGTTATAAGATAAAACTAAATGAAGACGGTACTAAGTATTTTAGAACTATTGCATGGGGTCAATTTTGGGCGCAGTATGATGATAATGCCCCACAAATGGATAGTAATCTTGATTTTAGTGTAAGACGTGCCAGATTACTTACCTATGTCCAATTGAACAAGAAATTTCTCATCTTAACCCATTTTGGTTTAAATAGTATGAATGCAGAAAATACTTCTCCTACAGGTAAAGGAGCTAGTTCACAATTATTTTTTCATGACTTTTGGGGAGAATGGCAACTAAATGATTTACATTCTGCCGGTATTGGGTTGCATTATTGGAATGGAATTTCTCGAGCTAATAATCAAAGTACGCTCAACATGCTTACTTTAGATAACAATCGCCAATCTTGGTCAACGCTTGGTCTTTCAGATCAATTTGCCAGACATATTGGCCTATACGTAAAAGGAAAATTTGGTAAGCTACAATATCGTTTAGCAGTTAATGAGGCTAATTCAAGTACTTTAGATAATCGAAATCCTTTAGAAGATGGTGTTACCGTATATGCAGGAAGAAGACTACTTGGTTCTGCAGATGCGGGTAAAGTCTATCAAGGTTATTTCGATTTCAACTTTTTTGATCAAGAATCTAACTTTTTACCTTACAAAGTAGGTACATATTTAGGCAGTAAAAAAGTATTTAATCTTGGTGCAGGTTTCTTTTTACATCCAGATGGTGTAGTTGAAGCTAACGGAGTTGGAGCTAATGTGAGTATATTTTCGGTAGATGCTTTTTATGATGCTCCACTAGGTTTAGCTCAGAATGATGCTATAACAGCTTATGCCCAATTTCAAAGTAACGACTATGGTGAAAATTATTTTTTTGGTCCTTACGCTACGGGTAATATGTTTTATACGCATGTAGGTTATCTTTTACCTGGCGATAAAACTAAAACTAGATTTCAACCTTACTTTTCTTATAACAACCGAAGCATTGATGCGATAGATGATAATGCATCTAGAGTAGGTGTTGGTGGAAATATTTTTCTTACTGGTCATCACTCAAAGTTTACAATTGAATATTCAAACGAGAAAGTTGGAAATGCAGATGCTCGCGGTTTATTAACTGTACAAGCCATGATATTCTTATAAATTAAACATCACTAATAATTATACATATGAAAAAAACAGACGAAAATGCAAAAGCCTATTGGCGTGAAAATGTAAAATACTTAGTCATTTTACTGAGTATATGGTTTATCGTTTCCTATGGAGCGGGAATTATATTTAAAGATGCTTTAAATGAAATTCGTTTAGGCGGATTTAGACTTGGATTTTGGTTTGCTCAGCAAGGAGCGATCTACACCTTCGTAATACTCATTTTTGTTTACGTAAGATTAATGAACAAATTAGATAAAAAATATGGTTACGACGAGTAATCTTAACTTCATAAAACAATAAAGATGAGTGCACAAGTATTAACATATATAATTGTAGGAGCAACATTTGCTCTTTATATAGGAATAGCCATTTGGTCTAGAGCTGGATCAACTAAAGACTTTTATGTTGCAGGTGGTGGTGTAGGTCCGATTGCAAATGGAATGGCTACCGCAGCAGATTGGATGTCGGCAGCATCCTTTATTTCCATGGCAGGAATTATTGCTTTTATGGGCTATGATGGTTCAGTTTATTTAATGGGCTGGACAGGTGGTTATGTTTTATTAGCTCTAATGTTAGCCCCTTATTTACGAAAATTTGGAAAATTTACAGTTCCAGATTTTATTGGCGATCGCTACTATTCTAAAACAGCACGTTCGGTAGCTGTAATTTGTGCTCTAATTATTTCGTTCACTTATGTAGCTGGACAAATGCGTGGAGTTGGTGTAGTTTTCTCTCGTTTCCTAGAAGTAGAAATAAACACTGGAGTTTACATTGGGATGGTTATCGTTTTATTTTATGCTGTTTTAGGTGGGATGAAAGGAATTACTTATACACAAGTAGCACAATATTGTGTTTTGATTTTTGCATTTATGGTTCCTGCAATTTTTATTTCAATACAAATGACTAACAATCCAATTCCTATGTTGGGAATGGGTGATACCTTGGCGAGTAATCCAGATGTTTACTTAATGGATCGTTTGGATGGTTTAAGTCAAGAATTAGGATTTGATAAATATACAGATGGTTCAAAAGATTTAGTAGATGTTATTGCTATTACCTTAGCTTTAATGGTAGGTACAGCTGGACTTCCGCACGTAATTGTTCGTTTCTTTACCGTTAAAAAAGTAAAAGATGCACGTAAATCAGCTGGATTTGCTTTATTATTTATTGCTTTATTATATATCACTGCTCCAGCAGTTTCAGTTTTCGCAAAAGTGAATTTAATGGAAACAGTGAATCAAGCTAATTATGAAGAAATGCCAGAGTGGTTTCACAATTGGGAAGAATTAGGTTTAATAGGGTGGACCGATAAAAATAATGATGGTAAAATTCAATATTTAGGTCCTAACAAAGGAGGTGGAAAAGCCTTTGAAGGAAATAAAAATGCACCGATGTTTATTGGTGAAGAACGTGGTGAATTTGGACAACGATTAACGCAAAATGCTTCAGATAATTTAAATGAATTATATGTAGATAACGATATCATGGTAATGGCCAATCCAGAGATTGCCAAACTTCCAAATTGGGTAATTGCTCTAGTTGCTGCAGGTTGTTTAGCTGCTGCATTATCTACTGCAGCTGGATTATTATTAGTAATATCTTCTTCGGTTTCTCACGATTTAATCAAAAAAATGATTAAGCCAAATATTAGCGATAAAGGAGAATTAATTGCTGCTCGTTTATCGGCTACCGTTGCAGTTGTAGTTGCTGGATATTTTGGAATTAATCCACCAGGTTTTGTGGCGGCTGTTGTTGCTCTTGCATTTGGTTTAGCTGCTGCATCTTTCTTTCCTGCTATTATTTTAGGAATTTTTAATAAACGAATGAATAAAGAAGGTGCAGTTGCAGGTATGGTTGTAGGCTTACTATTAATGTTGTTTTACATGGCCAAATTTAAATTAGGCTGGATAGGTGAGTTACCACCAAAATCTGAATGGTGGTTTGGTATTTCACCAGAAGGTTTTGGCTCAGTTGCTATGCTTGTGAATTTTATGGTATCTATTACTGTAAGTAAACTAACACCAGCACCGCCAGAAGATGTTCAGGAAATTGTAGAAAATATAAGAATCCCAAGTGGTGCGGGAGAAGCCACAGGACATTAAATAATTGAAATGAATTCTGCTTCAGCTGAAGCAGAATTCACTTTTTAATAAAGTTGTACATTTAAGAAATTCCATATTTCAATGAAAAAAAGACATCAACAAAAGTTAGTAATTATAGCAATTAGCTTACTCATCTTATTCAACATACCTTTTATTTTGATTTTTGATGGGAGCGATTCTATAATGGGTTTTCCTAGTTTTTATGTTTTTATTTTCATCACTTGGTTAATTTCAATTGTTTCTAGTTATCTAATTATTAAACGTTTTCATGAGTAATTGGTTTATACTTGGTATTATTCTAATTTACCTTAGCTTTTTATTCGTAATTGCTTATTGGGCAGAACGAAATAAACAAAGCAAATGGGTCAATTCTCCTTATGTCTATGCTTTATCATTAGCAGTGTATTGTTCAGCTTGGACTTATTACGGAAGCGTTGGCGTTGCAGCAACATCTGGCGTTGAATTCTTAACCATTTATTTAGGACCTGTAATTGCAGCGCCATTTTGGGTTATGATTATGCGTAAAATTATACAACTATCTAAATTGTATAATGTTTCAAGTATAGCAGACTTTATATCGCTACGATACGGAAACAATCGCTCTATCGGCGCGTTGGTAACTTTAATTTGTGCAATAAGTGTAATTCCATATATTTCGTTACAACTGAAAGCTATTTCAGAAACTTTTCAAATTATTACTTCTACTAAACAAGAAAATCCTGAAGGTTTTCTTTTCTTAGATTCTACCTTTTACATTGCAATAATCCTGGCTTTATTTGCGTCATTTTTTGGAACACTAAGCTTAGATGCATCTAAAAGAAGAAAAGGAATATTGTTTACGGTTGCATTAGAATCGCTTTTAAAACTTACTTTTTTCATCATTGTCGGCATTTATGTTACCTTTTTTGTATTTGATGGAACTCAAGACATTTATGAACAAGCTAATCAAAAGCTAGATTTGGCCGCTTTGAGCAGTGTTGGCGGAATCTCTGGCGGATTAAATTGGTATTTCAGTTTAGCGCTTTCATTTTTGGCTATCTTTTTGCTCCCAAGGCAATTTCAAGTAAGTGTAGTAGAATTTACTGAGCGTTCTCAACTCAAAAAAGCAATTTGGGTATTTCCATTATACTTATTGCTATTTAATGTATTTGTAATTTTTATTGCTTGGGGTGGAATGGTTTTACTAGGAAATGAAAATTATAATCCAGACTATTTTAGTTTGCTAATTCCCTTACAAAATGGACAGAATTGGTTAGCTGTTTTAGTGTTTTTAGGTGGCTTTTCGGCAGTAATTTCTATGGTAGTGGTTTCTACTTTGGCACTTTCTACCATGTTGAGTAACAACTTGATTATTCCTTACGGATTTATAAAAAAGTTTACTAAAAATCAATCTGTTAAAAACGAAAAGTATATTAAAAACATTCGCCGTTTGAGTATCTTCAGTTTAATTTCATTGGCCTATTTGTTGTATTCTTTTTTTGATCCTAAGGTTTCTTTATTTGCCATTGGTTTGGTTTCATTTTTAATTATTACGCAATTAGCGCCTAGCTTTTTTTTAGGAATGTATTGGAATCGGGGTTCTTCTTTAGGAGCTAAAATAGGAATGATTGCGGGCTTGCTGATTTGTATTTATACCTACATTTCACCCTTTTTTGCTACAGTAATTTTCAAAAATCCGAGTTTCGAAAATTTTGGCCCTTTTGGTATTGAATTTTTGAAACCCTATCAACTTTTTGGTTTAGATGTATTAAACCCAACTACCCATGCTTTGTTTTGGAGTTTGTTGGTAAATACATTTTTATATGCTTCGGTTTCGGTTTCTTTTAAAGGAAATTATAGAGAGCGTAATTATGGTGAAATGTTCGTAAATAGTGAACAAGTAGTTGCCATGAAAGAAACTGCTTTTGTTTGGAAAGGTGAAGCTTATGTACAAGACATTCAGCAGCTTTTAATCCGTTTTATTGGAAGCGAAAGAGCCGATAAGGCATTGCGCATTTTCAGAAAACGCTATCAAGTAAATCCAGATGAGAAATTAGCAGATGCTCGTTTTATCAATTTTGCAGAACGATTACTAACAGGTGCTGTAGGAAGTGCGTCAGCTAAAATTCTTATTGGTAATGTGGCTAAAGAAAAACCTGTTTCTTTAGTTGAAGTGCTTCAAATATTAGAAGAAAATAAGGAAACCATTTCATCTAATAAATATTTAGAAGCACAATCTAAAGAATTAATGCAATTAACCAGTAAACTCAAAAAAGCAAATGAAGAATTGCAGTTGCAAGACCAACTTAAGGATGATTTTTTAGACACAGTTGCACACGAATTAAAAACACCTGTAACTTCCATTCAGGCAAGCAGTGAA
Organism: Psychroflexus sp.; assembly: GCA_965662165.1. Taxonomy (GTDB): domain Bacteria; phylum Bacteroidota; class Bacteroidia; order Flavobacteriales; family Flavobacteriaceae; genus Psychroflexus. The sequence continues at coordinate 5,258 of CBFIGU010000054.1, read as the reverse complement.
GTACTTTCAGAAGGAGAAGATATGCCTTTTGATTTGCGAAAAAAATTCATTGAAAATATTTTAAATGACACCGAACGTTTAGCTATTCTAATCAACGATATCTTAGATTTAGAGAAGTTAGCTTCTGGTAGAACACAACTTAACTTACAACCTAGGGATTTTATTGAAACTATTCAAAAAGCAATACAAGGCGTTCAGAATATTGCAGATAAAAAGCAAGTTACTTTAATCCTAGATTCAGAAAAGAATCATATTGAAGCTAATTATGATCATGATAAAATGATGCAAGTCTTAACTAACTTACTTTCAAACGCTTTAAAGTTTGTTGAAAGCCAAAAAGGCTTAATTCAAGTGAAAGTATTGGCAAAAGATGACCAAATTTATTGCGAAGTACTAGATAATGGAAAAGGAATTCCTGAAGAAGATATTCCACATATTTTTAAGAAGTTTTATCAATCCAAGCATCAAAACTTAAAAAAACAAATTGGAAGTGGTTTCGGTTTAGCCATTTGTAAACAGATTGTTGAATTACATGGTGGAGACATTTCAGCTAAAAATAAAGATAAATCAGGAGCCTGTATTTTATTTCAATTTCCAAAAGAGAAAGACATATGAAGAAAATATTAATTGTAGATGACGAACCGAACATAGTCATGGCTTTAGAATATGCTTTGAAGAAGAACAATTTTGAAGTTTTTATAGCTAGAGACGGCGAAGAAGCTATACAGATTGCCAAAGAAAAAAACCCGGACTTAGTGGTTTTAGATATTATGATGCCAAAAGTAGATGGCTTTGAAGTACTTAATTTTATTAAGAATGACTCTGACTTAAAAGAAACTAAAGTCATTTTTCTTAGTGCAAAAAACAAAGAAAAAGATATTCAGAAAGGACTTGAAGAAGGAGCAAATGCTTATCTAACTAAACCTTTTTCCATGAAGAAATTAATTCAAGAAATTGAAAAACAAGTTTTTTAGAATTGAGAAATGAGATACTAGAATCAAGAATTTAGATATGAGAGATGAGAAAAAACAAGTTCAACAGATATTTTTCCCTTGAGGGAAATGCCGAAATGCAAAGGGTGTTTATTTAGAATAAAGATACTAGAACATAGAATTTAGAGATGAGATATGAGAGATAAGAAAAATAACTAACAACTAAAAACTAACAACTAAAAACTAACAACTAAAAACTAAAGACTAAAGACTAATAACTAACATAAAACAAAACATAATTTTAAAAATACAAGCTTATGAAATATCAAGAAGCCTATCAAAAAAGCCTAGAGAATCCAGAAGCATATTGGTTAAATGAAGCACAAAACATTAAATGGTTTAAGGCTCCCAAAACAGCATTATCGCAAACAGACGAAGGCATTTACCATTGGTTTCCCGATGGCGAAACAAACCTAAGTTATTTGTGTATTGATAAACATATTGAAGATGGTTTTGGAGATGAAGTAGCAGTCATTTATGATTCTGCTGTACGCCAAAAACAAATTAAGTATACCTACAATCAAGTTCACGAAAAAGTAGCCAAACTGGCGGGTGGTTTACGCGATTTAGGAGTAGAAAAAGGAGATCGAGTGATTATTTACATGCCAATGATTTCTCATGCCTTATTTAGTATGTTGGCTTGTGCTCGTATTGGAGCCATACATTCTGTTGTTTTTGGTGGCTTTGCGCCAGATGAATTAGCCATGCGAATTAATGACGCTAAGCCTAAAGTTATTTTAACGGCTACATCAGGAATAGAATTAGACCGATTAATTGCTTATAAACCTATGTTAGATGAAGCCATTGAAAAATCTAATCACGAAGTAGAACATGTTGTGGTTTTTAATAGAAAGCTAGGAGCAGAGTTTGAAGAGAAACCTTACGATATAGACTATGTTGAATTGATGCAAAAATCTAAACCTGTAGAACCGGTTGCTTTAAAATCTTCAGACCCATCTTACATTTTATATACATCGGGTACAACAGGAAAACCTAAAGGTGTAGTTAGAGACACAGGTGGATATGCTGTTGGGTTAAAATACTCGATGCAAAATATCTACGGAACAAAACCAGGCGATACCTTCTGGGCAGCATCAGATGTGGGTTGGGTTGTAGGGCATAGCTACATAGTTTACGGTCCTTTAATTCATAGAAATGCAACCGTTATTTACGAAGGTAAACCTATTAAAACACCAGATGCTGGGGCTTTTTGGCGTGTAATTGAAGACCATAAAGTAAATGTTATGTTTACAGCTCCTACGGCTTTTAGAGCTATTAAAAAGGAAGATCCAAACGGAGAATTTATTAAAAAACACGATATATCTTCATTGAAATATCAATTTTTAGCTGGCGAGCGTTGTGATGAAGCTACCTTAAAATGGGCGCAAAAGCATCTCGGAATTCCTGTAATCGACCACTGGTGGCAAACGGAATCGGGTTGGTCTATTGCTGCTAATTATATGGGAATGGATCCACAGCCTGTAAAAGTGGGTTCTTCTGGTAAGCCTGTGCCTGGTTATCAATTGGAAATTCTTTCTGCAGATGGAGAAGTTCTCCCTAGTGGAGAAGAAGGCTACCTTTGCTCTAAGTTGCCATTGCCTCCAGGATTTATGCAAACTTTATGGCAAAATCACGAACGTTATAAAAATGGCTATTTAACCAAATTCCCAGGTTATTACTTTTCTGGCGATGGTGGCTATATCGATAAAGATGGCTATGTTTTTATTACAGGGAGAATTGACGATGTAATTAATGTTTCTGGGCATCGCATGTCTACTGCCGCTTTAGAAGAAGTTGTGGCTATGCATCCTGCTGTTGCAGAATGTGCTGTTATTGGAATAGACGACGCATTAAAAGGACAGGTACCCATGGCGATTGTTGTTCCTAAAACGGGAGAAGAAGGCTACGAATCTTATAAACTAGAAACCGAAATTATTCAACAAGTAAGAGATTCAGTTGGAGCCGTTGCGAGTTTAAAAATTGTGGTTATGGTAAAGCGTTTACCAAAAACACGAAGTGGGAAAATTCTGCGCAGAACACTCCGCAAAATTGTAGATGGAAAAACCTATAGCATTCCTTCTACAATAGAAGAACCTATGGTGATTAGTGAAATCATTGAATCGTTTAATGATGCGCAGGTTGGTGCGTTTAAAACCGATAAGAATATAGTCGCTAATTCCTTAAAAGCACTTACAAAAAGTTACTATAATATCGATTCGCTTGCAAAATATATGGATGTATACCGTATTTCGCAAAACGATCCTGAGAATTTCTGGAGCACCATAGCAGAGCGTAATTTTGTTTGGAAGAAAAAATGGGATAAAATTTTAGATTGGAATCCAGATGAAGCTAAATTTACTTGGTTTGAAGGTGCAAAATTGAATATTACAGAAAACGCATTAGACCGACACCTGCAAACCCGTGCTCAAAAAACTGCTATTATTTGGGAACCTAATAATCCTGAAGAACAAGCACAAAAAATTACTTACGCAGATTTAGCTAAGCGAGTAAACAAAATGGCGAATGTTTTAAAAAGTAAGGGAGTAGGCAAAGGAGATCGGGTTTGTATTTACTTGCCTATGATTCCTGAATTAGCGGTTGCTACTTTAGCCTGTGCAAGAATTGGAGCTGTACACTCTGTCGTATTTGCAGGATTTTCGGCTTCAGCTTTGGCTTCACGAATTAATGATTCTGATTGTAAAATGCTAATTACTTCAGATGGTTCATATCGTGGTGCAAAATCAATCGATTTAAAAGGAATAGTAGATGAAGCCTTAACTTCAACACCTTCAATTGAAAGTGTTTTAGTGGTTAAACGTACTTTTTCAAAAATAGAAATGCAAGCAGGAAGAGATGTTTGGCTTCATGAAGAATTGAAAAAAGTAGACGACCGCTGCGAAGCTGAAGTTATGGATGCAGAAGATATGTTGTTTATTCTTTATACATCGGGTTCTACCGGAACGCCAAAAGGAATGGTACATACAACCGCTGGATATATGGTTTACACTGCTTTTTCATTTAAAAATGTTTTTCAGTATAAAGAAGATGATGTGTATTGGTGTACAGCCGATATTGGTTGGATTACAGGACATTCTTACATAGTTTATGGACCTTTGTTAAATGGTGCAACTACGTTAATGTTCGAAGGTGTACCTTCATTTCCTGACTTTGGACGCTTCTGGGATGTGGTTGAAAAATATAAAGTCAACCAGTTTTATACCGCACCAACTGCCATTAGAGCCTTGGCGAAACAAGACATTGAATTTGTAAATAAATATGATTTATCTTCTTTAAAAGTACTGGGAAGTGTGGGAGAACCTATTAATGAAGAAGCCTGGAACTGGTATAACGAAAATATTGGTAAGAAAAAATGTCCGATTGTAGATACTTGGTGGCAAACGGAAACCGGTGGAATTATGATTTCTCCAATTCCTTTTGTAACGCCAACAAAACCTACTTTTGCTACTTTGCCATTGCCCGGAATTCAACCTGCTTTAATGGATGAAAAAGGAAACGAAATAGATGAAAATAGCAGCGAAGGGAGATTATGTATAAAATATCCTTGGCCAAGTATGGCCAGAACAGTTTATGGCAATCACAAACGTTATAAAGATACTTATTTCTCTGCCTTTAAGGGTAAATATTTTACAGGCGATGGTGCCTTACGAGATGAAGTGGGTTATTACCGAATTACAGGTAGAGTAGACGATGTAATTATTGTTTCAGGCCACAATTTGGGTACTGCACCTATTGAAGATGCCATCAACGAACATCCAGCAGTTGCTGAATCGGCCATTATTGGTTTCCCACACGATGTAAAAGGGAACGCCTTAGCTGGTTTCATTATACTTAAAAATGACGATCGTAATCAGGATAATTTAAGCAAAGAAATCAATGCACTAATTTCAAGTAAAATTGGACCTATTGCCAAGTTAGACCGAATTCATTTTGTTTCAGGATTGCCTAAAACGCGAAGCGGAAAAATCATGCGTAGAATTATGCGAAAAATTTCTTCAAATGAAGCAGATCAGATAGGGGATGTTTCTACTTTACTAGATCCAAGTATTGTTGATGAAATTAAGGAGAAAGTAACTCCGTTTCTGAAATAATAATCACTATTTAAATATTCAATTCCCTTTTTCTTTTAATAGCGAAAGGGAATTTTTTTGTGTTTTCTTTTTAGCAACGACAGCAATTTTGCCATTTCATACTTCTGTTTTTGTATATTTGAAATCTTATAACCTCACCAATATGGCGTTCTACGAT
>CBFIGU010000053.1:0-17411 GCA_965662165.1 Psychroflexus sp. | reverse complement strand
GACTTATAGATCATAGTATCCAAGTACTTTCTACCCTAGGCATGAGTGTTCCTTCTTTCTTTAGTGCCATTTTATTCGCTTGGTTTTTTGCTTTTGTATTACACGATTTTACAGGCTTAAATATGAGTGGAAATTTATATGAATTAGACGATTATGGAGAACAAAATCAACTCATTTTAAGAAATTTAATTCTTCCAGCAGTGGTGTTGGGTATTCGTCCCTTAGCCGTAGTAACCCAATTGATGCGAAATGCATTATTAGAAGTAATGCATCAAGACTACATTCGTACAGCCAAAGCAAAAGGTTTAACCCAATATCAAATTATTAAGAATCATGCGCTTAAAAATGCCTTAAACCCGGTAATTACTGCTATCTCTGGTTGGTTTGCTTCCATGTTAGCTGGCGCTGTATTTGTAGAATATATATTTGGATGGAATGGATTAGGAAAAGAAATAGTAGATGCTTTAAATGCTTTAGATTTGCCAATAATTATGGGATCGGTTTTGGTAATTGCATTTTTATTTATTTGTATTAATATATTGGTAGATATTATTCATGCGTATTTAGATCCGAAACTGAAACTTAACTAAAACTAAAAATATGAGAACTAAGATTGTAGCAGGAAACTGGAAAATGAATTGCGACTTATCTGAAACAAAAGCCTTATTAGAAGGTTTATCTAGTAAAGTAAAAGAGCACGAAAATCAAAAAGTTATTGTAGCTCCACCTTTTACAAATTTACACTTTGCTTTTGAAAGCTTAAAAGATACCCCTATTATGGTTGCTGCTCAAAACATAAATGAAAATGATGCTGGCGCACATACTGGTGAGATTTCAGCTAAAATGCTAAAAGCTGTCGGAGCCAAATATATTATCATCGGTCATAGTGAGCGTCGTGCTATTTATAAAGAATCTGACGAAACACTTGCGGCAAAAACAAAACAAGCTGTAGCTAATCAATTTCAAATAATGTTTTGTGTGGGTGAAGAGTTAGAAAGCAGAAAATCTGGAAAACACTTCGAGATTGTAAAATCTCAGTTAGAGAAAGGTCTTTTTCATTTAAATGAAGAAGAAATGAAAAGTATTATCATAGCTTATGAACCGGTTTGGGCAATTGGTACTGGAGAAACTGCAAGCCCAGAACAAGCACAAGAAATGCATGCTTACATAAGAAAACTATTAGCCGAAAAATATAATACAGAAGTAGCAGAAAACACCAGTATTTTATATGGCGGGAGCGTAAAACCAAACAACGCTAAAGAAATATTTGGCAAAGCCGATGTAGATGGAGGTTTAATTGGTGGTGCTTCACTAAAAGCTGATGATTTCTTAGCTATTATTGAAAGTTTGTAAATGAATTATATTGCCTATCACTTTCAACTTTCGCCAAAAGAACCTTTTACTGAAATTCTTTTAGCCGAATTAAGTCTTTTTGAATTTGAATCTTTTGAAGAAACAGATTTGGGTTTATCTGCATACGTCCAGGAAGAATTAGATGATGAAAAAGCAGTTGCGCAAATTCATTTATTACAAAATGAAGCTGTCCAGATTAATTATAAACGAGAAAAAGTAGAAACCATTAATTGGAATGAAGAATGGGAGAAAAACTTTTCTCCCATTCAAGTTGGTAACCAATGTAGAGTCCGAGCACCTTTTCATGAGAAAAAACAAGTAGACTTTGATATTATTATCGAACCTAAAATGTCTTTTGGAACGGGTCATCATGCCACTACCTACCAAATGATTCAATTGATTTTAGATGAAGATTGGGAAGACAAAAAAGTTTTAGATATGGGATGTGGTACTGGCGTACTAGGTATTCTAGCCGATATGAAGGGAGCAAAAGATGTAACCTACATTGATATTGATGATTGGTGTGTAGAGAATACCAATGAAAATTTAGAACGCAACGGCGTTAGCGGAAAAGTAATTTTAGGTGGAGCAGAGCAAATCGACACTAAATTTGATGTAATTCTTGCTAACATAAATCGAAATATTTTAATTTCAGATATGACGACTTATGCTAAATATCTAAAGCAAGATGGCTATATTTTCTTCAGCGGATTCTATACAGAAGATTTGCCCATTATTCAAAAAGAAGCAAACAAGCAAAACCTAACTTTCAAAAAAAATCTTGAAAAAGAAAATTGGGTAGCTGCTAAATTTGTTAAAGCAAAACCGTAAAAAAGCAATATTTTATATTTTTGTCTAAAAATTTGAGATAATGAGCTATAAAGAAGAAGTTTATGAAGAGACGGCAGTAGCAGAACAAATTGATAGAGAACATGAATTAATTGTTCATAATGATGAAGTAAATACATTTGATCATGTTATAGAAACATTGGTTCAAGTTTGTGATCATACACCTACTCAAGCAGAGCAATGCACCATTTTAATTCATTATAAAGGAAAGTGTGGAGTTAAAACTGGTAACTACGAAGATTTAAAAGAGCGTTGTATTAAAATTTTAGATGCTGGCATTTCAGCAGAAGTTATTTAAAATATCAAAACTCAAAAAAAAGGCGTTTTCTAATGAAAACGCGTTTTTTTTTATCGTTTAGCTTTATTTTTTATCTTTTTGTCTTTTGCCTTTTGAGCTCTCATCTTTTTTTGTTTTGCCAGAAGTTCTCTATTAAAATGAACTCCATCATCATGCATGTCTGCTAAAATTACTTGTCTTTCTTGATTGTCTTGCGGTTCCATAACTTTTTTTGACATAAATGTAATTTTTTAGCATCAAATATTTTGTAAAAGCTCAGTTAAAAAAAAGGTTGGCAAATATGCCAACCTTTTAAAATCTAGTTTATAATGTAAATTTATTTTACAATAAATTTTCCTTTCATTAAAGCTACGTGCCCAGGAAAAGAACAAATAAAATCATATTCACCAGGCTCTGTAGGTGCGGTAAACTTTAAAACAGTAGATTCACCACCACCTAACATTTCAGTATGTACAATGACTTCTTCTGCATCTGCTGGAATATAATCATTATCCATCGCTCCAGCTGCTTTTTCAGCAAATGCCATAATATCTGTTCCTTTTTTTAATAAAACAAAATTGTGTCCCATTGCTTGTTTAGACATTTCACCTACATGCTTAAATGTAAGTTCAACTTCAGCACCAGCCTTAGCTCTCAGACGTTTTTTATTGTATTTCATTTGGTCGTTACCTTCTAAAGATAATTCAATTACACCGTCGGCTTCTTCTGAACTTTCTGTAGTTTCTTCTGATTTAACTTCAGTTTCATTTCCACCGATAGTCATTTTAGAATCGTCTTTTTTTTCAGGTTCTCCTCCACATGAAATAAGTGAAAGTGATAATAAACTTAATATTGCAATCTTCTTCATAATCTTTCTTTTTCTAAGTTAAAATTTAATTATCTATTTTGTGTTTCTACAAAAGGTCTGTGAGTTTCACCTGTGTAAACCTGTCTTGGTCTTCCAATTGGCTCCTTTTTTAGTCTCATTTCTCTCCATTGCGCTATCCAGCCTGGCAATCTACCTAAAGCAAACATTACAGTAAACATATCAGTAGGTATACCCAATGCTCTGTAAATAATTCCTGAGTAAAAGTCTACATTTGGATATAATTTACGATCAACAAAATATTGATCTTCTAGAGCTTCTTTTTCTAAGCCTTTAGCTATATCTAGTACAGGATCTTCAATTCCTAAGCTAGAAAGCACGTCGTCTGCTGACTTTTTAATGATTTTAGCTCTCGGATCGAAATTTTTATATACACGGTGTCCAAAGCCCATTAATCTAAACGCATCATTCTTGTCTTTTGCTTTGGCCATATATTTTTTAGTATCACCTCCATCTTCTTTAATACCTTCAAGCATTTCAATAACCGCTTGGTTAGCACCACCATGAAGTGGACCCCATAATGCTGAAATACCTGCAGAAATGGAAGCAAATAACCCCGCATGTGAAGAACCAACTATACGTACTGTAGATGCCGAACAATTTTGCTCGTGATCTGCATGAAGAATTAAAAGTTTATTTAAGGCAGAAGCAATTACTGGATTTACTTGAAAATCTTGATTTGGCTTCTTGAACATCATTTTTAATACATTCTCCACGTAGTTTAAGGAAGAATCTCCATAATCAAGTGGTTGTCCAGTTCTTTTTCTTAGAGCCCAAGCACAAATAACTGGGAATTTTGCCAATATTTTAATAATAGCGTTATACATATCTTCTTCAGACTCTACATTAACAGAAGAAGGGTTAAATGCTATTAAAGCGCTTGTTAACGAAGAAACAACTCCCATTGGGTGGGCAGATTTTGGAAATCCGTCAAGGATTTTTTTCATTTCTTCATCTACCTGAGACTCTTCTTTAATGTCTGCATAGAATTTATCAAGTTGAGCTTGATTTGGTAATTCGCCAAAAATTAATAAATAAGAAACTTCTAGAAAGCTTGCTTTTTCAGCAAGTTCTTCAATGGCGTAACCACGGTAGCGTAAAATTCCTTTTTCTCCGTCTAAAAAAGTAATTGCGCTTTCACAAGAACCTGTGTTTTTAAATCCACGGTCAAGTGTTATTAAACCTCCAGAAGATGCTCTTAAAGTTGATATATCTATGGCATTTTCATTTTCTGATCCTGTAACTACAGGCAACTCATATTTTTTACCTTCAAACTCTATTGATGCGTTCATGTATATACTTATTATTTTATTAATTAATTTCTACAAATTTAAGGAAAGGAGTGTTAACTACAGGTTAATACCTTAATAAACAAAGCGACAAGATGCATAACATTATGTTAATTACATCTTGTCGCTTTAAAACTTTAGTGAATCGATTAAAATTTTACTTTAAAAGCTTTTTTACCAAGGAAAATTGCTTGGTCACCAAGTTCTTCTTCAATTCTAAGTAACTGATTATATTTTGCCATACGATCACTTCTTGAAGCAGAACCTGTTTTAATTTGTCCAGTTTCTAAAGCAACCGCTAAATCTGCAATTGTATTATCTTCTGTTTCTCCAGAACGGTGAGAAATTACTGCTGTAAAGCCAGCATTATGCGCCATATTAACAGCATTAATCGTTTCAGTAAGTGTACCTATTTGGTTCACTTTTACTAAAATTGAATTCGATATACCTTCTTTTACGCCACGAGCTAAACGTTCAACATTTGTCACAAATAAATCGTCTCCAACTAATTGCACTTTATCTCCAATTTTTTCAGTTAGCATCTTCCAGCCATCCCAGTCATTTTCATCCATTCCATCTTCAATTGAGATTATTGGATACTTATTAGCTAATTCTGCAAGGTATTCAGCTTGTTCTTCAGAAGTTCTTACTTCTCCACCTTCACCTTCAAATTTTGCGTAATTATACTTTCCATCTTCAAAAAATTCAGCTGCAGCACAATCTAAAGCAATGTAAATATCTTCTCCAAAAACGTAACCTGCATTTTCTACTGCTTTTTGAATAGACTCAATAGCATCTTCTGTTCCATCTAATTTTGGAGCAAATCCACCTTCATCTCCAACCGATGTGGTTAAATCTCTTTTGTGTAGAACTTTCTTTAAGTGATGAAATATTTCTGTTCCCATTTTTAAAGCTTCTGTGAAACTTGAAGCTGAAACAGGCATAATCATAAACTCTTGAAATGCAATTGGAGCATCACTATGTGAACCACCATTAATAATATTCATCATTGGAACAGGTAGTACATTTGAACTCACCCCTCCAATATATCTATACAATGGTAGACCTAACTCTTCTGCTGCTGCTTTTGCACAAGCAATTGAAACCCCTAGAATTGCGTTGGCTCCTAACTTAGCTTTATTTGGAGTACCATCTAAATCGATAAGTAATTGATCAATTTCAGCTTGTTCTAAAACAGAATATCCCAATAGCTTGTCTGCAATTAGATTATTTACATTATCTACCGCTTTTAAAACTCCTTTCCCATGATAATCATCACCACCATCACGTAATTCTACGGCTTCATGCTCACCTGTTGAAGCTCCAGAAGGGACAGCAAATCTACCTAATGCACCAGAATCGGTTAAAACATCTACTTCTATTGCTGGATTCCCTCGAGAATCAAATATTTGTCTAGCGTGTACGTCTAAGATTGAACTCATTTCTATGTATTTTAAATTTTATGCAAAATAACTCTTTAAAAGGAGAATTAAAAAGTAAAGATTAATAAATTAGTAACTATAACGATAGAGAAATCAAATATTTATAATTAATTAAATGAAAAATTCTCATATTCTTGAATTAATTCTTTTTGTAAATTATTTTGACCTAAAATGAAGTAATGGGATTACACAATTTAATATACAACAAAATGATAATACCATAATGTATTAATGTATATATTTTGCAATTCATATTTTAAGAATGTGTAAATGAACATTTCACATTAATCAGTTAAAAAAGTTAAGTATCTATTAATTGATAGTTTACAAACAAAGTCTTGTTGACATTTGAAAAAAATAATAACTATGAAAACACAAAAACTATTATTAGTAGCAATTATGTTTGTTACTTCACTCGGATTTACTCAAACTAAGGATATTGTTGATGTTGCTGTAAGTTCTAAAGATCACACAACATTGGTTGCAGCTTTAAAAGCTGGAGAACTTGTAGAAACGCTAAAGTCTGATGGACCTTTTACAGTATTTGCTCCAACCAACGAATCTTTTGCAAGCCTTCCTGAAGGTACAGTAGATTATTTGTTAAAACCTGAAAACAAATCTAAATTACAAATGGTACTTACATACCATGTAATAGCTGGTAAACTAACTGCTAAAGATGTAGTTGCAGCGATTGAAAAAGGTGGTGGTACTGCTATGGTTGAAACTGTACAGGGTGCTAAATTGAGTATTATGCTTAGCGACGGAAATGTGGTAATTAAAGATGAAAATGGAAATTTATCTACCGTTGCAGTTACTGATTTAATGGCATCAAATGGCGTTATTCATGTTGTAGATTCAGTATTATTACCTAAATGGTAAAATAGTTTTGAATTGAGAATAAAAAAGCCGCTTCAATTGAAGCGGCTTTTTTTTTAGGACTTTGCCTTTTGAATCATTTCAATAAAATTATCGAATAAATAAGTTGCATCATTTGGACCAGGGCCTGCTTCTGGATGGTATTGAACACAGAAACAATCCTTACCAATTACACGAAAACCAGCAATTGAATCATCATTAAGATGTTTATGCGTAATTTTTATCAGTTTGCTAGATTCAGCAGCTTCCTTAGCTACAACAAACCCATGATTTTGTGATGTGATTTCTCCTTTACCTGTTTCTAGGTTTAGAACTGGATGATTAATACCACGATGACCATGATGCATTTTTTCAGTAGGTATTCCTAAAGCAAGAGATATAATCTGCTGACCCAAACAAATACCAAATAATGGAATATTTTTTTCAATTGTTTTTTGTGCAACATCTATTGCTTCTTTTAGTGGTTCTGGGTCACCAGGACCGTTAGAAATAAAAATCGCATCTGGTTTATATTCTACTAAATCTTCAAAAGAAGAATTCCATGGAAACACTTTCAGTGAACAGGCTCTACTTTTTAAATGCCTTAAAATATTTTGCTTTACCCCTAAATCTAGAACAGCTACTTTATATTGATCTGCATCATCCTTCATCTCGTAAATTTCTTGGGTTGAAACTTCGTTAGATAAAGCTAAACCTTTCATCGATGGCTGTTTTGCTAATTCATCTTTTAGTCTGTCTAAGTTATCTACATCAGTAGAAATAACAGCATTCATAGCACCATTTTCTCTAATATGCTCTACTAATGCTCTTGTATCTACATCAGAAATAATAAGTAGATTCGTTTCGCTTAAGAAGTCTAAAAGACTCTTATCCATATCTACTCGAGAAGGATTAAAAGAAAAGTTTTTACAAACTAAACCTGCTATTTTTGGAGAATTCGACTCCGATTCGTTTTTATTAGTTCCGTAATTCCCGATATGAGCATTGGTGGTAACCATTATTTGGCCGTAATAAGAAGGATCTGTAAAGATTTCTTGATACCCTGTCATGCCTGTATTAAAACAAGCTTCCCCAAAGCTTGTTTTTGTTGTTAATAAATTAGAATTAGGTGATTTTCCATAAAAAACACTGCCATCTTCTAATAAAACTAGTGCATCCTTTTTTTGTTGATATTTCATAGTTATAAGATATAAAAAAAGGGATAAGCCTAAAGCCTATCCCTTATGAATTAGATTGTAAACAAAACCTTAGTCTTCTTTCTTCTCATTTTCTTGAGATTCATTTTTTTCAGCTGTTGCTGCATCAGTAGACTTAGCCTTTTTACCTGCTCTACGAGTAGATTTCTTTTTAGTGCTTCCTGACTTAGGATCGTAGATTTCATTGAAATCTACAAGTTCTACCATTGCCATTTCAGCATTATCACCTAAACGATTACCTAGCTTAATAATTCTTAAGTAACCACCCGGTCTATCTCCTACTTTAGGAGCAACATCCCTAAACAAAGTGATGATGGCTTCCTTACTTCTTAGTTTAGCAAAAGCAATACGTCTGTTATGAGTTGTGTCTTCTTTAGATTTTGTAATTAAAGGCTCAACAAAAACACGTAAAGCTTTAGCTTTAGCTAATGTAGTATTTATTCTTTTATGTTCAATTAAAGAGCAAGCCATATTTGCAAGCATAGACTTACGGTGTGCGGTCTTGCGTCCTAAATGATTAAATTTTTTTCTATGTCTCATTTTATAATGTTTTTAGACTCAAATTAGTCTTTATCTAATTTATATTTTGATAAGTCCATACCAAAATCTAGGCCTTTATTAGCAACTAGCTCTTCTAACTCAGTTAATGATTTTTTACCGAAATTTCTAAATTTCATTAAATCATTCTTGTTATAAGAAACTAAATCTCCTAAAGTATCTACTTCTGCTGCTTTTAAACAGTTAAGAGCTCTAACCGATAAATCAAGATCTACAAGCTTGGTTTTTAACAGCTGTCTCATGTGTAACGACTCTTCGTCGTAAGTTTCAACCTGAGAAAGCTCATCTGTTTCAAGAGTTATTCTTTCGTCAGAGAATAGCATGAAGTGATGAATAAGTGTTTTAGCTGCTTCAGTTAGTGCATCTTTAGGATGAATTGAACCATCAGATTGAATTTCGAAAACTAATTTTTCGTAATCTGTTTTTTGTTCAACCCTAAAGTTTTCAATGCTATATTTTACATTTTTGATAGGTGTAAAAATTGCATCTGTAAATATAGTGCCAAGCGGTGCTTTTTCGATTTTGTTTTCTTCAGCAGGAACATATCCTCTACCTTTTTCGATAGTAAGTTCCATGTTTAAAGAAACATCTTTATTCATGTTACAAAGCACTAAATCTGGATTAAGAACTTCAAAACCATTAATAAATTTTTGAAGATCACCAGCTTTAAGTTGATCTGCACCTGAAATAGATATTGAAACAGATTCGTTATCTAAATCTTCTAATTGCTTTTTAAAACGTATTTGTTTAAGGTTTAAGATGATTTCAGTTACATCTTCTACAACACCAGGTATAGTTGAAAATTCATGTTCAACGCCTTCAAAACGTACAGATGTAATTGCAAAACCTTCTAAAGCTGACAATAGCACTCTACGTAGGGCGTTACCTACTGTTAAACCATAACCCGGCTCTAAAGGTCTGAATTCGAATATTCCTTCGAACTCAGTTGATTCGATCATAATTACCTTATCCGGTTTCTGAAAATTAAATAATGCCATAATTTGAATTCTGCTAGTTAATTATTTAGAATACAATTCTACGATGTACTGCTCGTTAATGTTTTCTGGTATTTGTTTACGCTCTGGCGTATTTACAAATGTTCCTTCTTTTTTCTCAGAATTCCAAGACATCCATTCATAAACAGATTTACTGTTTTGTAAAGATTCTTCGATTACCAATAAAGATTTTGATTTTTCTCTAACACCAACAACATCGCCTGGTTTAACTTGATAAGATGGAATATTTACCAACTCTCCATTTACAGTAATGTGTTTGTGAGATACTAATTGTCTTGCTGCACTTCTTGTTGGTGCAACACCAAGTCTATAAACAACGTTATCTAATCTAGACTCACATAATTGAAGTAAAACTTCACCTGTAATTCCAGTAGCACGTGTTGCTTTTTTAAACATATTTCTGAACTGACGCTCTAATATACCATAAGTATACTTTGCTTTTTGCTTCTCCATTAACTGGACAGCATATTCAGATTTTTTACCTCTTCTACGGTTGTTACCGTGTTGTCCAGGAGGGTAATTCCTTTTTTCGAAAGATTTATCATCTCCGAATATAGCTTCGCCAAATTTACGAGCTATTTTAGTTTTGGGACCAGTATATCTTGCCATTCTATTTAATTTGTGATTATGAATTAAGGTCTATTCCTTCGATAATCTTATTATTATACTCTTCTACGTTTTGGAGGTCTACATCCATTATGTGGTAAAGGAGTTACGTCTATAATTTCAGTAACATCTATGCCAGCATTATGAATAGCTCTAATAGCAGATTCTCTACCATTACCAGGACCTTTTACAAAAACTTTTACTTTCTTTAAGCCTAATTCTGAAGCTACTTTACATGCGTCTTCTGATGCTAATTGAGCTGCGTAAGGAGTATTTTTCTTACTACCTCTAAAGCCCATTTTTCCTGCTGAAGACCACGAAATTACATCTCCATTTTTATTTGTTAAAGAAACAATGATGTTATTGAAAGAAGCTGAAACATGAGCTTCTCCAAAAGCATCAACTGATACTTTACGTTTTTTATTAGTTGACTTAGCCATACTTAATTTTATTTAGTTACCTTTTTCTTGTTGGCAACAGTTTTACGTCTTCCTTTACGTGTTCTTGAATTGTTCTTAGTACGTTGGCCACGTAGTGGTAAACCTGAACGGTGTCTAATACCACGGTAACAACCGATATCCATAAGACGCTTAATGTTCATAGAAACTTCAGATCTTAATTCACCTTCAATTGTGTATTCTCCAACAGCATCACGAATTTTACCGATTTGGTCGTCATTCCAATCTGATACTTTGGTACTCTCATCTACTTTGGCTGTTGCTAAAATCTTTTTAGCGGTACTTCTGCCAATTCCGAAGATATAGGTTAATGCTATAACTCCTCGCTTTTGTTTTGGTATATCTACACCTGCAATTCTTGCCATAATTAGCCTTGTCTTTGTTTGAATTTAGGATTCTTTTTATTGATTACATAAAGACGACCTTTACGACGTACAATTTTGCAATCAGCGCTTCTCTTTTTTATTGATGCTCTAACTTTCATATTATTAATATCTATAGGTTATACGAGCCTTAGTCAAGTCGTAAGGACTCATTTCTAATTTAACTTTATCTCCAGGAAGTAATTTAATATAGTGCATTCTCATTTTTCCTGAAATGTGTGCGGTCACGATATGACCGTTCTCTAGTTCTACACGGAACATAGCATTAGATAAAGCTTCTATAATTGTTCCGTCTTGTTCTATTGATGGTTGTTTTGCCATAACTATGCTACTGCTTTTCTATTTTTACCAGATTTCATTAAACCGTCGTAATGTCTATTCAATAAGTAAGAATTTACTTGCTGTATAGTATCTATTGCTACACCTACCATAATCAGTAAAGATGTTCCACCAAAAAATAATCCCCAACCTTGCTGTACTCCTAATAAAGAAACAATGATTGCAGGAAAAATAGCAATAATCGCTAAGAAAATAGAGCCAGGTAAAGTAATTTGAGACATAATTCTATCTAAGTATTCTGATGTTTCAGTTCCTGGACGAATTCCTGGAATAAAACCACCACTACGCTTTAAATCATCAGCCATTTTGTTTGTAGGTACAGTAATCGCAGTGTAGAAATAAGTAAATACAATAATTAATATCGCAAAAACTAAATTATACCAGAAACCAAACATGTCATTAAATGCAGCGGTGATGCCTTGAGCAGTTTCAGATTCTGATAATCCTGCTACTGCAGCTGGCACGAACATAATAGCTTGTGCGAAAATAATTGGCATTACTCCAGAAGCATTTAAACGTAATGGAATAAATTGTCTAGCTCCAGCAAAGGTGCTCTTTTCGTATTTACCAGAAGAGTTTTTTCTTGCATATTGTACAGGTATTTTACGTACAGCCATTACTAACATTACTGAACCTAGAATAATTAGGAACCAAATTACCAATTCAATCACAATCATGATTAAACCACCATTAGATTGGAATACTCTTGAAACATATTCTTGAACAAATGATTGTGGTAAAGTTGCTATAATACCAACCATAATTAATAACGATATTCCGTTACCAATACCACGATCGGTAATTTTCTCTCCTAGCCACATTGCAAAAATACAGCCTGTAGTTAGGATGATTACAGATGAAGCAACAAAAGCAACAGAGTCTTGCATTACAAATGCTGCAGATGGAAGAATATTATAAAGATTATAAATATATCCAGGACCTTGCACTAAAGTAATACCAATTGTTAACCATCTAGTAATCTGAGTAATTTTCTTCCTTCCACTTTCACCTTCTTTCTGAAGTTTTTGTAGATAAGGAATAGCAATTGTCATTAATTGAACAACAATAGATGCTGAGATATAAGGCATTATACCAAGTGCAAAAACAGATGCATTAGAAAATGCACCACCTGTAAAGGCATTCAGTAGACCTAAAAGTCCACCATCAGTTTGTTCAGATAATTTAGCTAATTGAGCTGTGTCAATACCAGGCAAAACTACCTGTGCACCAAAACGGTAAACTAGCAATAAACCTAAAGTTAACAAAATACGATTTCTTAACTCATCTATTTTCCAAATGTTCTGTAGTGTTTCAAAAAACTTCATGCAGAATTAAATTAAAGAGTTATTGCTTCTCCACCAGCTTTTTCAATTGCTTGCTTAGCAGATTTTGTAAACTTATTAGCTGTTATTTTTAACTTGGCATTTAATTCTCCACGACCTAATATTTTTACAAGATCATTTTTCTTAACAACGCCTAATTCAACTAATTGGTTAACATCTAGAGTTTCACTAACACCTTTTTCGTCTACCAAAGATTGTAAGGTATCTAAATTCACTCCTTTATATTCTATACGATTTGGATTTGTAAAACCAAACTTAGGAACTCTTCTTTGCAAAGGCATTTGACCACCTTCAAATCCGATTTTCTTAGAATAACCAGAACGAGATTTTGCTCCTTTATGACCTCTACCAGCTGTACCACCAGACCCAGAAGCTTCACCACGACCTAATCGTTTGCTTTGTGACTTTACAGAACCAGCTGCAGGTTTTAAATTGTGTAATTCCATTTTTAGATTGTTTTATATTTCTTCAACAGAAACTAAGTGTTTAACCTTTGCTACCATACCTAAAATATTAGGTGTATCAGCATGTTCTACAGACTGACCAATTTTCTTTAAACCAAGCGCTTCTAATGTCTTTTTCTGACGTCCTGATTTTTTGATAGCACTCTTTACTTTTGTTACTTTTATTTTTGCCATGGTATCTTACTTTTATCCGTTAAATAATTTATCAAGGCTAATACCACGTTGTTGTGCAACAGTTTGAGCACTTCTAAGTTGAAGTAAGGCATCAAAAGTAGCTTTTACAACATTGTGTGGGTTAGATGAACCTTGGTTTTTTGACAATACATCATGTACTCCAACAGATTCTAGTACAACACGTGCAGGACCACCAGCAATTACTCCTGTACCAGGAGAAGCAGGCAGTAATAAAACTCTAGCTCCACCATACTTTCCTAATTGTTCATGTGGTAAAGTACCTTTATGTAAAGGAATTCTTACTAAGTTTTTCTTAGCGTCTTCTACAGCTTTAGAAATAGCATCTGCAACCTCTTTAGATTTACCTAAACCTTGGCCAACAACACCATTCTCGTCACCTACAACTACAATAGCAGAAAATCCAAAAGCTCTACCACCTTTCGTTACTTTAGTAACACGCTGAACACCTACTAAACGATCTTTAAGATCTAATCCACCAGGTTTAACAATTTCTACGTTTTTATAATCTTGATACATACTTTTAAAATTTTAAGCCGCCCTCACGAGCTCCTTCTGCTAATGATTTAACTCTACCATGATAAAGATATCCGCCTCTATCGAAAGAAACTTTATCTACTCCTAATTTTAATGCTTTTTCAGCTAAAGTCTTACCAACCAGTTTAGATTGTTCAACTTTACTAAGTTCTTCAGATTCTTTACCTAAGTGAAATGAAGAAACTGAAGCAATGGTTTTCCCATTAACATCATCTATTAGCTGAGCATAAATAGATTTATTACTTCTATACACCGATAATCTCGGTCTTGAAGCGTCACCAGAAATTGTTCTTCTAATGCGCTTTCTTATTTTTAATCTTCTTTTTTGTTTAGAAAATGCCATAATTATTCTTTATTAAGCTGATTTACCTGCTTTTCTTCTAATATATTCACCTACATACTTCACACCTTTTCCTTTGTATGGCTCAGGTTTTCTGTAAGAACGTATTTTGGCAGCTACTTGAGATACCAATTGCTTATCAAAAGAAGAAAGCTTGATGATTGGGTTTTTACCTTTTTCTGAAACAGTTTCTACCTTAACTTCTGGTGCTAACTGCATCACAATGTTGTGCGAAAAGCCAATAGCAATATCAAGTTTTTGTCCTTGACTTGTTGCTCTATAACCAACACCAACCAATTCTAATTCTTTAGTAAAACCCTTTGAAACACCTTCTACCATATTGTTGATAAGTGAACGGTACAAACCATGTTTAGATTTGATTGTTTTCTTATCGGTAGAGCGCTCAAGAATAACTTCATTTTCTTCTACACGAATATCAATATCGCTAAATTCTTGCTGAAGCTCCCCTAATTTACCCTTCACTGTTACCGTGTTGTCTTTCACCGTAACTGTTACTCCTTCGGGAATACTTACTGGACTATTTCCAATTCTTGACATTTTATTTAGTCTTTTATTTAATTAATAAATGTAACAAAGCACTTCGCCTCCTACATTTTCTCTACGAGCTTGTTTATCTGTCATCACCCCTTTAGAAGTAGATATAATAGCAATACCTAAACCGTTAAGAATTCTAGGTAATTCATCTGATGGTGAATACTTTCTCAAACCAGATTTACTGATTCTTTGTAATTCTTTAATAACAGGATCATTAGTATGCTTATCGTACTTAAGAGCAATTTTGATGGTTCCTTGCTTATCGTCATCAATAAACTTGTAACTCAAAATGTAACCTTGATCAAATAAGATTTTAGTTATCTCTTTTTTTAAATTAGATGCAGGTATTTCAACAACTCTATGAGATGCAGCTACTGCATTTCTAATACGTGTTAAATAATCTGCTACAGGATCTATATTCATTTGTATTCCTTTTACGTTAATGTAATTACCAACTGGCTTTTTTTACTCCAGGGATTAATCCTTTATTAGCCATTTCTCTGAACATTACACGAGAAAGTCCAAACTGACGCATGTAACCTTTTGGTCTTCCTGTTAGTTTACATCTATTATGCATTCTAACTGGTGAAGCATTTTTAGGAAGCTTTTGTAGAGCTTCATAATCTCCTGCTTCTTTCAACGCTTTTCGTTTAGCTTCGTATTTCTCAACTGTTTTTGCACGTTTTACTTCGCGTGCTTTCATCGATTCTTTAGCCATTTTATTTCTTTTTAAAAGGTAAACCTAATTCAGTTAATAATGATTTAGCTTCTTTATCAGTTTCTGCTGTAGTTACAAATGTAACATCCATACCAGTAATTCTGTTCACCTTATCAATATTGATTTCAGGAAATATAATTTGTTCTGTAATTCCTAAATTATAGTTTCCTCTACCGTCAAAACCAGTAGCTTTAATACCATTAAAGTCTCTAACTCTAGGTAATGCAGAAGTTACTAGTCTGTCTAAAAATTCATACATACGCTCACCACGTAAAGTCACCATTGCTCCAATTGGCATTCCTTTTCTTAATTTAAAGGAAGCAACATCTTTTTTAGATTTAGTTGCAACAGCTTTTTGACCTGTGATCATCGTTAACTCTTCTAATGCATAATCAATTAGTTTTTTGTCGGCAATTGCTTCACCAACTCCTTTACTAATAACGATTTTTTGCAATTTTGGAGCTTGCATTTTATTTTTATAACCAAATTCTTCCATTAATGCAGGAAGTACTCTTTGGCTGTATTCTTCTTTAAGTCTTGGTACGTAAGTCATATTAAATTACTTCATTGGTTTTTTTAGAAACTCTTACTTTTTTACCATCTTCCATTTTATAACCTACACGGGTTGTGTTACCATCTTTTGTAAGTAAAGATAAATTTGAAACATGAATAGGAGCTTCCATTTCTTTAATACCACCTTGAGGATTTGATGCGCTAGGTTTTTGATGTTTCTTTACAAGGTTAACACCTTCTACAATAGCTTTATCTTTTTCTCTTAATATTTTCTGTACAGATCCTTGCTGACCTTTATGCTCACCAGCTAAGACCTGAACTTTATCACCTACTTTAATTTTAAATTTTTTCATCTTAAAAGTCGATTTAAAGCACTTCTGGTGCTAGTGAAACAATTTTCATAAATTGGTTATCACGTAATTCTTTAGCAACTGGCCCAAAAACACGTGTACCTCTCATCTCTCCTGTTGGGTTTAATAACACACAGGCATTATCGTCAAAGCGTATGTAAGACCCATCTGGTCTTCTTACTTCTTTATTAGTACGAACAATTACAGCAGTAGAAACTACACCTTTTTTAATGTTTCCATTAGGGGTTGCTTCCTTAACACTTACTACAACTTTATCACCAACTGAAGCATAACGCTTTTTCGTACCACCTAACACACGAATAACCAAAACTTGTTTGGCTCCTGTATTATCTGCTACTCTTAATCTTGATTCTTGCTGTACCATAATTATTTAGCTCTTTCTATTACGTCAACTAATCTCCAGCATTTGTTTTTGCTAAGAGGTCGTGTTTCCATAATTCTTACGGTGTCACCTTCATTGCAAGTATTCTCTTCATCATGCGCTACATACTTTTTTGTTTTAAGTACGAACTTCCCATATTTAGGGTGCTTGATCTTTTTAGTTTCAGAGACTACTATAGATTTTTGCATCTTGTTACTAGTAACAACACCGATACGTTCTTTTCTTAAGTTTCTTTTTTCCATTGTAAGTAGAATTATTGTAATTCTCTTTTAGTAATTTCTGTATTGATACGAGCAACAGTTCTTCTTACGCTTCTTATTTGCGAAGGGTTTTCTAAAGGACTTATTGCGTGTGTCATTTTTAGAGAGCTTAATTCGTTTGAAAAACTAGTAAGTTTTTCATTAAGTTCTTGTACAGATAATTCTTTAATTTCAGATTGTTTCATAATTTATACAATTATTCTTGATA
>CBFIGU010000052.1:0-17460 GCA_965662165.1 Psychroflexus sp. | reverse complement strand
GCAATCTTCCTTCTACCCCAGCAGTATCCAAAGCACCACGAACGATGTGATACCTTACCCCTGGCAAGTCTTTTACTCTCCCACCTCTAACTAATACTATCGAGTGCTCTTGCAGATTGTGTCCTTCACCTGGAATGTACGCGTTTACCTCTTTACCATTGGTTAACCTAACACGAGCAACTTTACGCATTGCTGAGTTTGGTTTTTTTGGTGTAGTGGTGTAAACACGAGTACAAACTCCACGTCTTTGAGGACAAGAATCTAAGGCAGCCGATTTACTCTTCTTAGTTATAGTACGTCTTCCTTTTCTTACTAATTGTGAAATTGTTGGCATATTATACTACAATATTAAATAAATGTTTTTATCCCAAATTTTGGGTTTGCAAATGTAGAAATATAATTTTATGAAACAAAGGATAATTAATTAATTTTCAATCTACTCCATTAAAAGAAAATATTATACTTGTTTTGCAGTTACAAAGAAGCACATTCACCTAATGAAACTGTTTAAAAAAAACATCACTTATTTATATGTAATTTTCATTTTGCATACCGTAAGCATGTTTGCACAAGAGCAATCGGTTTTCCTTCAAATTAAGCGTGTCGATTCTTTAAAGCAGGAAAATGTAGGTCAACTTAAAAGCACAAAAGAGTTTCAGAATACAAAAGAAATAGACGAATATGTTCAAAAAATTATCGAAAACTATCGGCTAGAAGGATACTTATTTTGCAAAATTGTTTCCATTAATAAAACCAAGCCCAATCAATTTGTTTACTACTTAGACTTTGGAGACTATTATAAAGGTATAATTTTATCTAACATTCATAAAAATGAATTTAATGAAATCAATACTCTAAATTTAAAGACTAAAAATGAAGGTGAATTAGTTTTTAGCTTTCAAGAATTCCGAAGATTTACACAAGAGACTTTAAAGGAATTAAATAAACAAGGCAAACCCTTTGACACTTTTCAATTAATAAATATTGAAGAATCCCAACAGGGATATCTAAAAGCAGAATTGAAATTTTACACCAACCGAAAAAGAAAAGTTGATGATATTGTCATAAAAGGATATACTGAATTTCCGAAACCTTTCCTGAAACATAAATTAAATATTAGAAAAGGTAGAATTCTAAATTTAAATGAAATTAGCAATCAAACTGAAAATTTTGAAAACATTGCTTTTGCATCAAGTATTAAGGAACCAGAAATTCAATTTACTCAGGATTCGACTAAAGTTTATCTTTATATAGAAAAAAACAATGCCAACACTTTTGATGGCTTTATAGGTTTTAACAGCACAGAAGAAACTTCACTAGAACTGAACGGCTACCTAAACTTAGTCCTTATAAATAATTTAAACCTTGGCGAATCTTTATATATAAACTATAAAAATGATGGTAGAGAGCAGCAACAGTTCAATGCTAACTTACAATTACCCTACATATTTAAAACCCCATTAAGCCTTTCAGCTGGACTTCAAATTTTTAGAAAAGACAGCACTTTCTCTAATAGTGTCCAAAATATAGGATTGGACTATCAAGTTTTTCCTTTATTTAATGTTGGTATTAATTCAGAATTCACACAATCTAACATTTCATTAAACGAAGTAACTAATGCAAACGTTGGAGAAGATTTTCAATCTAATTTCTATGGCATTAAAGCCAATTACTCAAAAAGCAAAAAAATTACTGGTAATTTTTATAGCAAAAGAAGTTTTACATTAAATACCTCAATGGGAAATCGAAAAACATCTTCTTCTACAAATCAATTAAAGATTGAGTTAAACACCATATACGATTTAAAATTGAAACAAAATTTATACTTAAACTCAAGCATTACTGGAGCATGGCTAGACTCAGAAAATTATTTAGATAATGAATTATATCGATTTGGTGGACTAAATAGTATTCGTGGATTTCAAGAAAACAGTATAATAGCATCTACTTTTGCAAGCATCAATACTGAAGCAAGGTATTTTTTAAGCTCTAACTTATATGTAAATTCTGTTTTAGATTTCGGTTACTTTGAAAATGAAATTACAAGAATTGCTGAGAACCTATATGGTTTCGGCTTTGGACTAGGCCTAGAAACTCAAGCCGGCATACTTCGACTAATATTTGCAAATGGAACATCAAATTCACAAAATTTTACTTTCGAGAATACACAAGTTCATTTGACTTTAAACACTTTTTTTTGATTTTATATTGCCTAAATGTTAAGATTTAACAACATTATGTCAAATAAAAAGAAAAAAAAGTTGTGTAATTAACTTTTAATTTTGACTTTTGGCATCGGCTAATTCAAATAAATAACAAAATGAGAACAAAGTTTAGTTTTATTCTAACACTAATGCTAGTGTTTTTGGCGCAGATTACGTTTGCGCAGCAAAAAACGGTTAGTGGTACTGTTTCAGATCCATCTAACATTCCTTTACCGGGTGTTAGCGTGAAAGTAAAAGGAACAGATCGCGGTACCGAAACAGATTTTAACGGTGAATATGCTATCGAAGCATCACCAAGCGATGTATTGGTTTTTAGCTACATTGGTTTCAAAACAGTTGAAGCTACAGTAGCAAACAAATCAACCATCAACGTATCATTAGAAACTTCAGCAGAAGAACTTGGAGAAGTTCTTGTTGTTGGTTATGGTACAGCAACAAAGGAATCCTTCACAGGTACAGCAAAAACTGTATCGGGAGAAACTTTGTCTAACAAAAACTTTTCAAACGTTTCGCAGGCATTAGCTGGTGAAGCTGCTGGGGTAAATGTAATTAACACTTCTGGACAACCAGGTACTACTTCTCAAGTACGTATTCGTGGTTTCGGTTCTGTTAATGGTAACCGTGCGCCACTTTATGTTGTTGACGGTGTCCCATTCTCAGGAAGTATTAACTCTATTAACCCAAGTGACATTAAAAGCACAACCATCTTAAAAGATGCTACCGCAACTGCTATTTACGGTTCTCGTGGTGCAAATGGTGTAATTTTAATTGAGACTAAAGGTGGTACTGCAGGAGAAAACTACATTGAAGTAGACCTTAGATCAGGTACTAACTCTCAAATGATTCCTCGTTATGATGTATTGACATCACCAGAAGAGTATTTAGGTACAGTTTGGGATGGATTATACCAGCGTGCATTAGCTGAAGGTTTTAGTGAAGGTTTAGCCATAAACAGAGCTAACCAAAACTTATTTTCAGACAATGTTATTCCAGCAGGATACAATATGTGGAATACAGATGATGTTAGCGCATTAATTGATCCAGCAACTAGTATGTTTAGACAGGATGGAAGCGTAGAAAGAATTTATACTCCAAAAAGATATCAAGATGTAGGTTTTAGCACATCTGTAAGAAATGAAGCGAATTTAAGATTAGGTGGTGGTAATGAAGATACAAAGTATTTTGTTTCTGCTGGTTTATTAGATGATGAAGGTTACGCTATCAATACTGGTTACAAGCGTTACACTACAAGAGCAAATGTTCAGTCTAAAGTAAAAGAGTGGTTAAACATAAACGCAAATATTGGTTATGCTTATTCAGAAACTATTGCTAACGGACAAACAGACGGTGCGGAAAACTTATTTGAATTTGCAGATAAAATGGCTCCAATTTTTCCAGTTTATTTGAGAGACGATGATGGTAACTTAGTTCCAGATCCAGTATACGGTGGAAATCAATTTGACTACGGTACTCCATCTGGATTTAGAGCTAGACCAAATGCCAACTTGTTAAACCCAATTGGTGCTGCATTATTAGATTTTAATGGTAATGACAGACACGAAATCAACGGTTCATTTAGATTAGACGTTAAAATTACGGATTACTTAACTTTCGAAACTAGTTTTGGTGCGCAATACAGCAATACGGTTTCAAGAAGTGCAAGAAACCCATTTTACGGTACAGCTGCAGAACAAGGAGGTGATATCACTTTAACTAACACTGAGAGATTAACAACAAATGCTTTACAATTATTAAGATTCAACAAGCGTTTTGGAGATCATTCAGTAGAAGCTTTAGTTGCACACGAATCAAACACATTTGATTTTGATACACATTCATCTAGAAAAGCTTTAGCTGTTATTCCAGGTTTATATGAATTAAACAACTACTTAGAAAACTTAAGACAACCTTTTGGCTACAACGCAAGAAGAACTTTAGAATCTTACTTCGGTCAATTAAATTATAACTATGACGGAAAGTATTTCTTTTCTGGTAGTGTACGTAGAGATGGATCTTCAAGATTTATAACAGATAAATGGGACACCTTTGGTTCTGTAGGTGTATCTTGGGTAATGTCTAAAGAAGATTTCTTATTTAATAATGACATTGTAAACTTCTTAAAGTTAAAAACATCTTGGGGTATTACAGGTGACGAAAATGGTGTTGGTTTTTACACAGGTGTAGACACTTTCAACCCATTAAACTTAGGTGGTAACTTCGCATTCTCTATTTTAGAAGCTCAAGATCCTAACTTAACATGGGAGACTGCTTACATGTATCAATTTGGTGCAGAATCTACATTATTCGAATTCTTAGATGTTAATCTAGATTATTATATTAAAGATACTCAAAACTTAATTTTTGACCGTAGGTTACCACCTTCAACAGGTATACCTGGTGCAGAAGTTACTGTAAATGATGGAGTGTTAAGAAACCAAGGTTTTGAATTTGATATTTCAGCTCGTGTAGTTGAAACACAGGATTGGGGATTAACAGTAAGTGTTAATGGTGAAACTTTCAAGAATGAGTTAACTACTATGCCTATCGATCCTTCTACAGGTGAAGAAGCTATCTTAACAAGAACGGGGAGATTTGGACTTGCAAGTGGTTCATCAATCTTTGATTATTACATGAGAGAATATGCAGGGGTAGACCCAGCGGACGGTGCTCCAATGTGGTATCAGTACTTTAATGCAAACAATGGAGAAGTAATTCAAACTATGACACCTTACTTGAATGACAATCCAGATGCTGTTGTAGAACGTAGAATTACAAAAACGTATTCAGAAGCAACTGATAAGTTTGTAGGCAAATCAGCAATTCCTGATTTAAGGGGTGCATTTAGAATTAATGCTAGATACAAAAACTTCATGCTATCTACTCAATTTACTTACCAAGTTGGTGGATACGGTTATGATAGTCAATACTCTGAGTTAATGACAGACCGTTTTGGTGCTGCTGGTAATAATTTCCATACAGATATTAGAAACAGATGGAGACAGCCTGGTGACATTACAACTGTACCAAGATTGGCTGATGCATTAGATGCTAACGCATCTTCATTATCAACTAGATTTTTAACAAAAACAGATTTCTTTGCCTTCAATAACTTTATGGTAGGCTATGATTTTCCAAAAGATTTAGTTAATAATGTTGGATTAAGTAATTTAAATATTTATTTTACAGGCGATAATTTATTTATGTCGAGTGTAAGAGAAGGTTTCTTACCTAATACAAGCCAAAGTGGTTTTTCAGGTAGAGGATTCTATGCACCTTTAACTACATTCACATTAGGTGTTAATTGCAAATTTTAAAAAAAATGAAGATGAAAAAACAAATTAAGATTGGAATCCTATCAATCCTATTTATGGGCTTGTATGGATGTGAAGGAGATTTTTTAGATGAGCAGCCATCACAATTCCTTAACATTAATCAATTAGAAGAAGCTGCAGAAGTGAACCCTGCCATCGCAGTTGGTTTCGTTGATGGTATCTACGCCTACATGGTAGAAACCTTTGCCGCTAACGGAGTAAATGATCATCAAGACTTTGGTCACAAAGCACATGATATATATTCAGATATGCTAACTAGTGATATGGCTTTGTCGGTAAGTACCTTTGGATGGTATAGGGCTGCTATTACTGAATATCAAGCTATGGAAGATTTTACATTTTCCGAAAACTTACAGGTTTGGGCTTTTTATTATACTGTGATTCGTTCAGCTAATACAGTAATCGAAATACAAGGTGGCGCTGATAATATACCTGAATTAGAAGTAAATCAGCATATCTTAGGACAAGCTTTAGCATTAAGAGCTTTTGGATATTACTATTTGCATACATATTTTGCAAGCGATTATGTACCAACTGATGAAGTTTTACCTTTATATGATTCAGCAATAGGTACTGGACTTCCTAAGGCTACAACAGCCGATGTATATGCTTTAATGGAATCAGATTTAAATAAATCTATTGATTTACTAAGTACATTTCAAAGAAGTAATAAAGCTCAAATAAATCAAAGTGTAGCAAAAGGGCTTTTAGCTTATGTGATTGCTTCTACTAAAGAAACTTCAAGAATGCAGGAAGTTGCTAATTTAACTAGTGAAGTAATGAACGAGAGTGGAGCTACGTTGATGAATCAATCTGAAGTATTAGGCGGCTTTAATGATGTGAACACACCTGGTTGGTTATGGGGAATTGACATAACACAAGACTTAAATATTGGTTTAGTTTCATTTTGGGGTCAAGTTGATCATTTCTCATTCAGTTATGCATGGGCGGGTGACTTCAAAACAATTGACAGTGAATTATTTAGTCAGATTCCTAATGATGACATTAGAAAATTACAATTTAAGTTTTCAGGTCACCCACAGGAGAATCAAGGATCAAATGCAGCTATTTTCCCATTACAACCTTTCTACAAATTTTATGATGCAGGAAGAGTTATTGGAGGTGCTTCGCAAGTTGTAACTGCTGATTACGTATACATGAGATACGCCGAGATGTTGTTACTAAATGCTGAAGCTAATGCTAAAGCAGGAAACACAGGAGCAGCACAAGCTTCATTAACTGCATTATTATCTCAACGTGTGCCAGATGCGTCATATGTAAATACATTAAGTGGACAAGCTTTATTGGATGAAATTTATTTACAAACTAGAATCGAATTATGGGGTGAAGGAAAAACCTATCAAGCACTTAAGCGTAATGAAAGAAATGCTGAAAGGTTAGGAAACAATCACTTATCTTTACAAGGAGAAATTATTCCATTCAACGACAATAGAATGACATTCGAAATTCCAGAAAGAGAAATTCAGGATAATCCAGAAATTAACACACAAAATCCATAATAAAAATGAAAAGTTTTAAATATATATTGCTATTACTGGGTGCTGCTGTATTAAGCAGTTGTTCTCAAGATGATATTATAGCAAAAGACTATGTAAATTTTGATGTAAACAATACTAACATCGAAGTTCCTGCTAGTGGAGATGGTTCTGTTACAGTTTCTATTTATTCAGCTAACAATGTATCGAGAGATTTAGTATTAGATGTAAATGTTGTTGAAGAATCAACAACAATAGATCCAAGTCAATATACCGTTTCGCCAACAGCAGTAATACCGGCAGGTACTAATGTAGGTTCATTTGATATCACACTTACTGGTGTTGATTTAACAAATAACCCAGCGATTACTCTTAGCTTTGGTGAAGTTGATGGTTTGACATTAGGAGAACCTACTACGTTTACTGTTCGAGAAGAATGTACAGGTACTGAAGGATTTGTTTTAATTACTTTTGATGATTATTCAGAAGAAACCTCTTGGCAAGTCTTTCAAGCGGGTTCTACAACTCCAGTTGCTAGTAATTCATATGCTGCTGGACAGACAAGTACTAACGAAAGAATTTGTATTCTTGAGCCAGGAAATTATTTATTTGTAATTAATGATGCTTTTGGTGACGGAATGTGTTGTGATTTCGGAGAAGGTTCATTCCAATTTATTTTGGGTGATGGTACTTTAGTTGGTTCAGGAGGAGAGTTTGGATCTTCAGAGTCATTTGAATTTACTATAAACTAAATGTAAATTAATAAAAATAGAAACCTGACGTTTGCGCGTCAGGTTTTTTCTAATTAAAAATAATATGAGAAAGAAAGAGATTATTTTTTCAATTTGCTTTGCTTTAGGAATGAGTTTTGGGCTACATGCGCAAAATGACAAATCTGAAGCACGAAGAGAAATAGAAAGAATTAGTGCAGAAAGAGAAAACAGAGTGGAACAATTTTTAAATTCACACACAGATGTGAAAAGGAAAATAGTTCGAAATAATGAAATACATGTAATATTTGATGTTGTAAATGGACAACCTGTTTATAGATCAACCAATAGCAACGCCCAAGCAGCAGTAAATATTAAAACAGATGTTTTACAGCCAGGTGGAAGCCTTAATCTAAATTTAGAAGGTGAAGGAATGGATGTTGGCATCTGGGAAGTTGGCGGTACTACACTAACAACACATGTGGAATTTATAGATAATAATGCTTCGAGCAGAATACTATTACCAGATAATAACAGTAATGCTACTTTCCATTCTACACATGTTACAGGTACAATTGGAGCTCAAGGTATAAATCCAGATGCTAAAGGAATGGCTCCTAAATCTAATTTGCTTGTTTACGATGTAAATAGTGTAGAAAGTGAAGTTGCTGATGCTGCATTAGATCAAGACTTCTTAATTTCTAATCACTCATATGGTGTTGCTGTATTGCAGGATAATGGACAAACTATTTCACCAACTATAATGGGTGCTTATACAAGCTCTGCAAGACAATGGGACTTAATAGCTAACGATGCACCATATCATTTAGCTGTTTTTGCAGCAGGAAATTCAGGTAATGATGAATACGAAGGCGGTTTAGCACCAAATTTTGATAAACTTACTTACGATAAAAATGCGAAAAACAATTTAGTAGTTGCTAATGTAGCAAGTGTAACTTATTTTGGGGATTTAATAATTTCTAACGTTAATAGTTCTAGTAGTCGTGGTCCATCTGATGATGGTAGAGTTAAACCAGATATCGGTGGTATGGGAACTAACATTTTATCTACAGCTAGTTCAGCCAACAACTCTTACGGAACTGCAACAGGAACATCTATGGCATCTCCTGGCGTAGCTGGAAGTTTGCTATTATTACAAGAATTGTACAATAATGAATTTGGGGAGTATCTTAAATCTTCAACTCTTAAAGCTTTAGCTTTAAACACGGCATCAGATGCAGGTAATGCAGGACCTGATGCTACTTATGGATGGGGAATTATGAACACAGAAGCAGCTGCTTTAGCTATTTTGGACAAAGAATCTCAAAATTCAATTATTAGTTTACAAACCTTGAATAACAATGAGACGATTAGCTTTGAAGTTACAGCTGATGGTAGTGAAGATTTAAAAATTATGATTGGTTGGAATGACCCCGCTGGAAATCCTATTAACAACACGGTTAACTCTCCTACTCCAGCGCTAGTGAATGATTTAGACTTACGCATAAGCTACAACGGAGAAACATTCTTACCTTGGAAATTGCAACTTAGTGATGTAACTGCTCCAGCAATTAAAGGTGATAATTTAGTAGATAATTACGAACAAGTTATTGTTGAAAACCCTGTAGCAGGTGCAGTTTATACAATTGAAATCAATCATAAAGGCAATTTGGTGAATGCTCAACAAGAAGTGAGCGTGATTGGAACAGGTTTAACGGCAACAACCCTCAGTAATGAAAAATTTGAACAAGAATATGGTATGAGTATTTGGCCAATCCCAACAAAAAATCAATTGAATGTAACCTTCAAAAATGAAATTGCTGGTGAAGCAAATGCTTCTATTTTTGACATTACGGGTAGAAGAGTATTCAATGAAAACTTGGCTAGATTAACCAGAAACGAATCTTTTGATGTAAGTAACTTAAATGAGGGAACTTATATTTTAAGAATAGAAACTAAGCAAGGTTTAATAACTAAAAAGTTTATTAAAAAATAAGATTAATATTTAATAGCTTAAAATACCCTACAACTATGTAGGGTATTTTTATATATAAAAGATGGAAAAAGAAGAAATAATATATGGTGCCCACAGTCTAATTGAAGCACTTAAGAGCAAAAAAGCAATTGAAAAAATTTTGTTGAACAAAGGTCAGCGCAACGAATATTATGAAGAAATAATTCAGTTAGCTAAAGAACAACAGGTTAAAATTAGTTTTGTTCCACAGGTGAAATTCAACAAATATGAGCATCTTAATCATCAAGAAGTAATTGCTTTTACATCACCAATAAGTTTTGCTGAATTTGAAAGCACTGTTGAAACTGTTCTTGAAAAGAAAGAAAATCCATTGTTTTTAGTCTTAGATGGAGTAACCGATGTTCGAAACTTGGGATCTATAATTAGAACTGCGGAATGTACTGGAGTAGATGCTATCATATTACCTAAAAACAATTCAGCTGGTGTAAATAAAGACACAGTAAAAACATCTGCTGGTGCCATATTTAAAATTCCTATTTGTAAAGTAGACCATATTCATGATGCATTATTTTATTTTCAATCTAGCGGCATACAACTAATTGGTGCTACAGAAAAAACAGAACAATTTGTGTATGAACAAGAAATTAGTTCTAGTGTTGCTTTAATCATGGGAGATGAAAACAAAGGAATTAGTAATTCAACTCTGAAACAATTAGATTTAAAAGTGAAGTTACCTTTACTAGGAAGCATAGAATCATTAAATGTGAGTGTTGCATGTGGTGCACTATTGTATGAAATTGTAAGAAGAAGATTGTAATATTAATGATTTCAGAATTCTAGATTTTAAATTTATGATTTAAGAATTTTGTGTCTTTAATCATAAATTTAAAAGTAAAAAAAGTTGAATATTGCTAACATAAAAGAGCTAAACTAGAAAGAGTACTCAGTATGATTTATGAAAAGCTTTACAGCGTGCTAATTTGGCGTAAGATTTAAGGATTTACAATAGAATCTATTTCTTATTCTTTTGTATATATTCTATTTGAACATCTTCTGTACAACTTATGTTATCATTAGGTAAGCTTTCACCTTCATCTTCAAAATCGCTTGCAGGAATAAAATTACCATTCTCATCAAATTGCTTTAAAAATGCATCGTTAGATATATCGTAAGATTTATCTTCCCATTCATAAGTTGTAGGTTGTATTGGAGTAACAGGCTTCAATGAAAATGCTAACACTAACCCGGTAAGCATTCCCGATAAATGACCTTCCCAAGAAATTTGTTCTTCTTGCGGAAATATTCCCCACACCATGCTACCGTATAAAAAAACAACAATTAGCGATAGCGCGATTAACCTGTAATTTTTAGACCAAATTCCTTTAAAAAATAAAAAAGAAGTTAGTAAGTAAACAATACCACTAGCGCCAATATGGTAAGCGTCTCGACCTATTAACCAAGTAAGTAAACCAACTCCAAAAAGACCGAATAATAAGACTTTATAACTAATTTTTTTATAGAAATAAAACAAAGCAGACAACAAAACAAAAAGGGGAATACTATTGTTATACAAATGTTCTACACTAGAATGAATAAAAGGGCTAAATAAAACACCCAATAAACCATTCATATTTCTAGGTTTTAAACCAAATTCATTAAAATTTAAGTTGAAACGAAGTTCTACCCAATAAACAAACCAAAGCACAAAAATGACTAGAAATGGTAATAAAACCACTTGAAAGAAATTGAAATGCTTTTGATTCTTCATGCATAAAGATATTCAAAAAAAGAGCCAAGCTAAAACATCAGTAATTTTGTCATCAATATTGTAATTTTGCAGTATGACAAAACCGCTAGCAGAACGATTACGTCCAAAAAATCTGGAAGAATACATAGGACAAGCTCATTTAGTTGGACCTAATGGCACCATAAAGCAAATTTTAAAGTCGGGTTCGGTGCCTTCAATGCTATTTTGGGGGCCACCAGGAATAGGAAAAACAAGTCTTGCAAACTTATTAGCTAATGAGTCAAATAGACCGTTTTACACTTTAAGTGCTATCAATTCTGGAGTTAAAGATGTACGAGCCATAATTGACAAAGCAAGACAAAGCGATAGTCTTTTTCAAAACAAACAACCTTTACTATTTATAGATGAAATTCATCGCTTTAGCAAATCACAACAAGACTCATTACTAGGAGCGGTAGAAAAGGGCTGGATTATTTTGATTGGAGCAACTACTGAAAATCCAAGTTTTGAAGTTATTCCAGCACTTCTATCGCGTTGTCAGGTATATATTCTAAATGAATTTTCTAAAGAAGAATTACTTCTATTGATTGATAAAGCAATTAAAGAAGACCAAATTTTAAAGCAGAAAAAAATATCCATAGTTGAAACAGATGCTTTATTGATGTTAAGTGGCGGCGACGCCAGGAAACTGCTCAATAATCTCGAATTAGTTATTAATTCTGAAAAAAATGAGTCTATTGAAATTACCAATAAAAAAGTTGAAGCTGTAATTCAACAAAAATCTGCTAGATACGATAAAACAGGTGAGCAACACTACGACATAATTTCAGCATTTATAAAATCGATTCGCGGGAGTGACCCCAATGCTGGTGTATATTGGCTAGCTAGAATGATTGAAGGTGGAGAAGATGTAAAATTTATAGCTCGGAGACTTATTATTTTAGCTAGTGAAGACATTGGACTAGCAAATCCAACAGCATTGGTTATGGCCAACAACACCTTTCAAGCTGTAAACACGGTTGGCTTCCCCGAAGCTAGAATTATTTTAAGTCAGTGTGTTATTTATCTTGCAACTTCACCAAAAAGCAATTCAGCTTACCTAGCTATTAATAAAGCACAAGATCTTGTAAAAAAGACAGGAGACTTAAAAGTACCTCTACCCATTAGAAATGCTCCAACTAAGTTGATGAAAGAATTAGAATATGGTGCGAATTATAAATACGCGCACGACTACCCAAATAATTTTGTAGAAATGGAATTTCTTCCTAAAGAAATTGAAGGTACTTCAATTTTTGAGCCTGCTCAAAATCAAAAAGAACAACAACTAGCAAGACGAATTAAAGAGCAATGGAAAGGTAAATACTAAAACATGGGCATATATATTCACATTCCATTTTGTAAGCAAGCCTGCCATTACTGCGACTTTCATTTTTCTACATCGGTAAAGCACAAAGCCAATTTGGTAAATTCAATTTGTAAAGAGCTTATCTTGAGAAAAGATGAATTAGACCAAACTATCCAAACCATTTATTTTGGTGGAGGCACCCCTAGCCTACTTTCTGAAAAAGAATTAAATGAAATTTTCGATACCATAAACTCCCATTTTTCAGTTGATAAGGATGCTGAAATTACATTAGAAGCAAATCCAGACGACTTAAGTCATGAATACTTACAAATGCTTCAAAAAACGGCAGTTAACAGATTAAGCATTGGCGTTCAGTCTTTTTTTGAACGCGATTTAAAATTGATGAATCGAGCTCACAATGCTTCAGAAGCAGAAGATTGCATAGTCTTAGCTAAAAAATACTTTGATAATATTTCAATTGATTTAATTTACGGAATACCAGATCAAACTGAAAGTGAATGGCTTACAAACTTGAACAAGGTAATAGAATTAGATATTCCACATGTTTCAAGTTATGCGTTAACAGTAGAACCCAATACCGCCTTACATTATTTTATAGAAAAAGATGTTATACCTCCCGTTGATGATGATTTAGCTAAAGAACATTTTCAAATTTTAATTGAATTTTTAAAATCTCATGGTTTTGATCATTACGAGTTTTCAAATTTTGGTAAACCTGGTTTTAGTTCTAAAAACAATACTGCATATTGGACAGGCAAAAACTACCTTGGTATAGGTCCATCAGCTCATAGTCTAGTAAAGCATCAAAGAAGTTGGAATGTGGCGAATAACATTAAATATATTAAAGCTATAAATGACAATAATTTACCAGCAGAATTTGAAAAACTCGATAAAATAGACCGGTATAATGAATATATTATGACACGTTTGAGAACGAAATGGGGAATTGACTTAGATGTAATTGAAAGTGAATTTGGCGAAAAATTTAAAGAATATGTTCTTGAGTTAATTCCAGAAAAAATAAATGAAAAGTTATTAATTGAAGATTCGTTTAACTCATCTATTTATAAAATTCACCCAGAAGCCTTATTTTTAACTGATGGGGTTTCATCTGAATTATTTATGTTGAAACTAAATAGCTAATTTCTTCTAGCTTGAAAGTTACTATCTAATAAGCAATTTTTCAACATAGCTGTTTTGTCCATCATTTATTTTAAACAAGTACATTCCATTTTGTAGGCTTTCTAAAAAAACCGTTTGTCTAAGCATACCTGGCTTTAATTGAATTTTCTGAACTAATTTACCTTGTAAATCATAAAGTTCTCCTGTTGGGTTACTGCTATTTAAACTATTCAAATTAATTTGAAATTGACCTTGATTAGGATTTGGAACAATTGAAAACCGATTAGCTTCGACAGTATTAATAGATAAGCTTGATGCACAAACTTCTAAAGACCAAGAATTAAGTTCGCCAGTATCTTCATTCCAAAAATCTTGAATTCTTAAAGTCCATTCTCCCTGAGCGTTGGTGCCCAACCATTGATTTAATTGTCCTAGGCTCGGTTGGTAAACGCCAGTTAATGGATCAGAACAATTTTCTGGTATTGGAGATGCAAAATCATCAAATTCGGCAGCTATACCGTTTTCACTTGAACAGTTTCGGTTAAATAAAGTAACCACCTGATTGTCAGGGCCAATTATTTCAACACCTAAATCTTGTATATAGGTATGCGTAATATCAACAGAAACACTAATCGATTCAATAATCAAACTTTCGTCAATAGTAATTATGGAGTTTAAAGCTGGACCAGGTGTGTTTGGTGCTTCTCCTTCCGGTATAGATGCAACAGTGGTATTTGCCACTTCTTCACATTCTAATTGTACACCAGAATCTATACTAAAACTTGTTGAATTTACATTAAAAAATATGTTATCGCTAGAACGAACCATCAATCGACAAGATGGACCAAAAACATCTGGCACTATAATTTCTGCTGAACCGGTATTAGGAACGTTACTCGCTAATACAATATCAAAATCTTGTCCAGCATTTGTAGAGAGAAGAATATCAACTTTTGAAGAATTAACAGGTGCTTGATTTGTATTGGCAACTTCCCAAGAAATAGTCTGCGTTTCTCCAGCTTCCCAAACTAAATTAGACTCGCTTTGTGAAGTAACTTCAAAAGCTAAACCATTAATAAATGTAATGCTTGTATCATCAAATGCAGATTGTCCAGCTTCAACATTATTATCTCTTACTAAAACAGAGAATTCCATATCTCTTGGAATACCTGGTAAAACTTCCCAAGTTTCATTTACATTATTTACAACTGCATTTAAATTGGGAAAATAACGTGTAGAATTGGTTGATGGACTAATCGATCTAAAGTTTGGTCCTCCAAAATTAAACGCCAAAGGGGGTTGCGGAGAATCAACTTCGTTATCGAGTTGTTCCCAAGTATATGTAAGCTCATCACCATCCATATCTGATGCTGTTACATCTAAGTAAAACGGCGTATTCACAGGAATGGTATAATCTTGCAACGCTTCATCTATGGTTGGAGCATTATTGTTTATGGAAATACTTTCTGCACATGTAAAACCAAGATTTTGAGAAATGTAGTTATGCATCTGAAAAACAGAAACCACATGAAAATAAGCATCACTATTGTTTTGAACATTTTGTGGACAGATACCAGCATAAGCCATAATTGTACTTCCACTTCCCGGCTCTACCGCTGTGGTTTCTGATCTTGCCCCACCGCATTCGTTATTAAAGGTATGACTTCCACCAAATTGATGTCCAATTTCGTGAGCAACATAATCTACATCGAAAGGGTCTCCAACAGGATTAGGCAAACCTGTGTAAGCAGCGGCCTTAAATTGATTATTACATACTGATTGAAAAGAAGCTGCTCCACCTCCACCTGTATTAAAAATATGGCCTATATCATAACTGCTATTACCAATAGTTGAATCAATCTGACCTTGGTTTACATTAATATCATTTCCAGTATCGTCGTATGGATCTGTTAAAGGATCTAATTGTATCAACTCTTCATTGTTTCCTACTAATTGAAGCGTAACTGCTACATCACGTTCGTAAATAAAATTTACTCGGTTGATCGTAACTACCATAGCCGCCAAAACTACTTCTTGTTTTTCTTCTATAGTTGCATTTTCTGGTGTATTGGCTTGAGCCAAATGAAATTCTGAATACGAACTAGAACAAGCTAAAGCTAAGCGATACCGCTTCAAAGAAGCATCATCTACGAATTCGGGAATTGTATTTGAAGTAAAATTAGGTATTAACTGATTTTGTATTTCTTCAACTTCGCAAACCATAGCACTCATGAGATCTTGTTCCGCTTGTTTTTTATTGAACACAACATACAAATCATCATTTACAAAAGGGTTTATAAATAAAGTCTGCCCACCATTTATTAACATTGCATAGATTCCTTTTGGAGTAATACTCAGATTAAGTTTTGTATTAGGATTTACTTTACTAACTCCTACATAGGTCTTAATCGATGGAAATTTATTAGCTAAAGCCGGAGAAATTACTTGTGTTTGGTAAATTGTAAAACTTTCAACATCACCAGAAAGAGAAGGCATTTGAATTACCGAAGTGCTTTTTTGACCAGAAAAACGAAAGGGAACAAATTTCAACTCTTCTTTTAAAAGATTATAATCTAATTGATAAGTTTCATAGTTTTTAATCGAAGTAGGATTAGTTTGCTTTTGAATATAAGGAGAAACTATTTTTTCCCAATAATTAGAATTTTGAGAATGGCCTTGATGAATACCAAATGCTAAAATTATCACTAAAAAAGCAAATTTTAGGGGTTGTACTAAACACTTCATCAAACCAAATATTTTAATTTTCATAAAAATATAAAAAAGCATATTAAAATCTATTATAATTGTACATAAATAAAAAAATCATGAAACACTTTTTAAATTTAGTATTAGGATTAATGAGTATTTGCACTTTTGCTCAAGTTACTACACCACAAGCATCGCCAAGTGCAAAAACTGAACAGGTTGTTGGCTTAACTACAATAAGCTTAAATTACTCAAGACCTGCTGTAAAAGGCAGAACTATTTTTGGTGGTTTAGAAGCTTATGATGAAAAATGGAGAACTGGTGCTAATGCCAACACAACAATTGAATTTTCTGATGAAGTAATTGTTGAAGGAAATAATGTTAGAGCTGGCAAATATGCCATCTATTCCATTCCAGGTAAAGAATCTTGGACTATTTACTTGTATGCAAACACAGATAATTGGGGCCTACCAAAAAAGTGGGATGAAGATTTAGTGACTGCCGAATTTAAAGTTCCTACTATGAGAACTGAAGGTTTAGTTGAAAGTTTCACTATTCAAGTAAAAAATATCACTAGTAAACAAGCAGATGTAGAGATAGGGTGGGAAAATACTAAAGTTAACTTTAGCGTTGAAGTTCCTACAGACCAAAAAGTAATGGCCAGCATTAAAAAGACAATTAAAGAAGGTGCGAAGCCAAGAGATTACTATAGCTCTGCTGTATATTACTTAAACGAAGATAAGGACATAAAAACAGCTGTTGAATGGATTGATAAGGCCAT
>CBFIGU010000051.1:0-17555 GCA_965662165.1 Psychroflexus sp. | reverse complement strand
GCATTTGTATAGCTTATCACCCGAAGATGATACCGCCAAAATTGAAAATGCAAAACAAATTTTTCAAGATAGTGGCGCCGCAAAAGCAAGCACTGAAGCCATCAGCCAATACACTAATCTTGCTTACAAAAATTTAAAACAAGTCAACATAAATCAACAACACCAAAAAATGTTTATGGATTTTGGAGATTGGTTAATGAATAGAAAACACTAAGCCTTATTCAATTTTAAATTATTGATTCTAAATTTTGAATGAAGTTGTAGTGACTGAAAATTAAACCTTTAGCTTTTTCTCTATTTTCTAATTTCTTTTTTCTTTAATAGAATCTGTAATTTCTACAAAACACCATCTTTAGAACCATAAAACTTGGTAAGGATAAGGCTCGTACAAAGAATTATCTTCACTAATCGTATTTCCAGCTTCTCCATTTAATTTTGCTTTTGCATACCATTCTGAATAGGCTTCATCATCTTGAAGGTGAAATAAACAAATGGCTTTATAAAACATAGCATCTGAGAAAAGTGGATATTTTTTCAAAGCTAAGTCGAACGAATTATTAGCTTCATTCCATTTCTTTTGTTCATATTGAGCAATTCCTAAATAAAAAACATCTAGATGATGGTATTGCTTTACGCCCCATTCTTCAACTTGGGCTTGTATGTCTTGTTTAAAGAGTTGCTCTGCTTTTTCAAAATGGTTAAGTTGCAAATTAGAAAGCGCAATGTGAAAATTATAAGAATGATCCATTTCAATAGAATTTCCTTCTATGGCTTTTATGACTTCAAAGTCAGAAATTGCAGCCTTATAATCTTTAGCAAAAATACAATTAATAAATCCACGATATGATAAATAGCGAACTGGATTCAATTCTACCGCCTTGTCTAAAAAACCCATTCCAACTTCATATTTTCTTGCTTTAAAATACGGCATAGCTTTTTGTTGCCAGAAATAAGAAATACTCGCATCTTCTTGGATTCCTTGATCTAAACAAGCTTGATACTCATGGTGATTAAATCTGTAATTATATTGATGTGCACATTCATAGACATACTTTTGTATTAAATCTTGCTGCACATCTGTGTAAACTTGGGCTTTTTTATTTGAGTTATTAGCCGAAATTGTTTTAGGATAATTGTTCTCTTCATTTTTTGTTTTCACATCTTTACAAGAGATGTGTGCTAATAACAAGAAGAATAAAATGGTAATTTTTTTCATAAAAGCTAATATAGGATTTAAAAGCTAATGAGATATCCTCAAAATTTAATTGGTTTGAGAAAAAATGGAAGTCTGATAGAAAAAATCTAAAAATTAGACCTTTAGCTAAAAAGAAAGATGATTAGCAGAATATTTAAAAAGGAAGAATAAAATTATTTAAAGCCTTTAATAATTGTTAATCTATAGGATAAAAGTTCGGTTAAAGTTGTAATTTTGTAATTCAATTGAAATCGTAATTTCCATATATGGACCCATTTTCGTTTCTAAATGCTGTACACCCTTCGTACTTAGCAGATTTATACCAAAAATATTTAGTTAATCCTGATGCTGTCGAACCGAGTTGGAGAGCCTTTTTCCAAGGTTTTGATTTTGGCCAAATAGGTACCGATGCTCATGAAGTAATGCTTCAGGATGCTGAAACCAAAGAAAAGCATCAAGTTGAAATTCCAGATGATGTTAAAAAAGAATTTCAGGTAATCAACTTAATCGATGCGTATCGTCATCGCGGACATTTATTTACCAAAACAAATCCTGTTCGGGCAAGGAGAACTTACCGTCCAGAAATTACACTAGAGCTTTTTGGATTAGCACAATCTGACTTAGAACAAGAGTTTAAAGCAGGAGAATTAATTGGCATAGGAAAAGCTAAATTAAAACGAATAGTTGAATTCCTGGAAAATGTATTTTGCGATTCAATTGGTGTTGAATATGCATACATTAGAAAACCTGAAGAAGTT
The DNA here is from genome assembly GCA_965662165.1 of Psychroflexus sp. Classification (GTDB taxonomy): domain Bacteria; phylum Bacteroidota; class Bacteroidia; order Flavobacteriales; family Flavobacteriaceae; genus Psychroflexus. The sequence continues at coordinate 15,602 of CBFIGU010000051.1, read as the reverse complement.
GATTGGATTCAAAATAGAATTTACCAAAATGAAAATCAACCTAATTTCGACAAGGAACAGAAGAAAAACATTCTTCGAAAATTAAATGAAGCGGTAACTTTCGAAAGTTTCTTACATAAAAGCTACGTAGGTCAAAAACGATTTTCTTTAGAAGGTAACGAAAGTTTAATTCCTGCTCTAGACGCCTTAATTGAAGGCGCAGCCAACAAAGGAGTTAAAGAGTTTGTAATGGGTATGGCGCATCGTGGCCGATTAAACACCCTTGCCAATATTTTCGGAAAAGACACGAAAGACATCTTTAACGAATTTGAAGGAAAAGATTACGAAGTAGAAGGTTTTGACGGTGATGTAAAGTACCATTTAGGCTGGACATCCATGCGAAAAACAGACTCAGGGAAGGAAATAAATTTAAATATTGCTCCAAATCCATCTCACTTAGAAACGGTTGGATCTGTTGTACAAGGAATAGTAAGAGCCAAGCAAGACGACCATCATTTAGGTGAAGAGCAAAATGTACTTCCAATTGTAGTACATGGCGATGCTGCTATTGCAGCTCAAGGTATTGCATATGAAATTGTGCAAATGTCTCAACTAGACGGATACAAAACACAAGGTACTATTCATATTGTTGTGAATAACCAAATTGGTTTTACCACTAATTACACAGATGGGCGTTCATCTACCTATTGTACAGATGTTGCCAAAGTAACTTTATCTCCTGTTTTACACGTTAATGCAGACGATGTAGAAGCCGTTGTACATGCTATTAACTTTGCTTTAGATTATAGAATGGAATTTGGCAGAGATGTATTTATTGATTTGTTAGGTTACAGAAAGTATGGACACAATGAAGGTGATGAACCTAGATTTACACAGCCTAAGCTATATAAGGCTATTGCTAAACAAAGTAACCCAAGAGATATCTACGCTAAGAAACTAATTGAAGAAGGCGTAATAGACCAATCTCATGTAGATGAAATTGAGAAAAAATATAAATCGAGTTTAGAAGAAAGTTTTGAAGATTCTAAAAAAGAAAGTACAACTATTGTAACTCCAATCTTACAAGACGACTGGGAAGGATTTGAATACGGCAACAAGCAAGACATGCTGAAAGAAGTTGATACTACCTTCGACTTAGATAAGTTAAGTAATTTAGCTGAAGCCATAACCAATTTACCTAAAGACAAAAAATTCCTTAAGAAGACCAATCGCTTATTCGAAAATCGAAAAAAGATGTTTTTCGAAAAAAACGAATTAGATTGGGCTATGGGCGAGCTACTAGCCTACGCTACTTTATTACACGAAGGCCATGATGTTAGAATTACAGGTCAAGATGTAGAACGTGGAACCTTTTCTCACAGACATGCTGTTGTAAAAGTAGAAGATAGCGAAGAAGAAGTTGTACCACATAATAACATTGAAGATGTAGATGCTCACTTTTACATTTATAATTCTTTATTATCAGAATACGCGGTCGTAGGATTTGATTATGGATACGCCATGGCGAGTCCAAAAACCTTAACGATTTGGGAAGCACAATTTGGAGATTTCAGCAATGGAGCTCAAATTATGATCGATCAATACATTTCTTCTGCAGAAGACAAGTGGAAAACACAAAACGGATTGGTCATGCTATTACCACATGGTTATGAAGGACAAGGTTCTGAGCATTCATCTGCCAGAATGGAGCGCTACCTTCAACTATGTGCTAAAGACAATATGTTTGTTGCCAATTGTACAACACCCGCAAACTTTTACCATTTGTTACGTAGACAAATGAAAATCAATTTTAGAAAACCTTTAATTGTATTTACACCAAAGAGTTTATTACGTCATCCAAAGGTTACATCTACTAAAGAAGAGTTGGCCAATGGAAGTTTTCAAGAAGTAATAGACGATCAGGATGTTAAAGTTAAAGATGTGAAATCTTTAGTTTTCTGCTCAGGTAAATTTTACTATGATTTATTAAAACGAAGAGAAGAAGATAAAAGAAAAGATATTGCCTTAGTTCGTGTAGAGCAACTATTCCCAATCCCAGAAGAAGAAATGGAAGCTATTATTAAAAAATACAACAAAGCAACCGACTTGGTTTGGGCTCAAGAAGAACCCATGAATATGGGAGCTTATTCACATTTAATGCTTCAATATAAACGAATTAAAGATTTTAGAGTTTGTAGCAGAAGATTTTACAGTTCACCAGCTGCAGGAAGTACTGCAAGATTCCAAAAAAGACACGAAGGAGTAATCGATTATGTATTCGATTCTTCTAAAAACAATCACATTAGAGATTACAAAAAAGAACAAAATAAAGATTAATAACCTATGGCTTTAGAAATGAAAGTGCCTTCACCAGGCGAGTCAATAAGCGAAGTAGAAATCGCAGAGTGGTTAGTCCAAGATGGCGACTACGTAGAGAAAGATCAAGCAATTGCAGAAGTAGACAGCGATAAAGCAACCTTAGAGCTACCAGCGGAAGCTGCAGGAATAATTACACTTAAAGCTGAAGAAGGAGACGTAGTTGAAGTTGGCCAAGTAGTGTGTTTAATCGATACTGAAGCTGAAAAACCAAGCGAATCTTCTAGCGAAGACAATAAAGATAGCAAAGAAAATAGCAAGGAAGCTGAAGAACCAAAGAAAGACGAAAAGAAAGAAACTCCATCTGCTGAAGCTAAAGAAGAGAAAAAAGAGACGTACGCATCTGGAAGTCCTTCACCCGCTGCAAAGAAAACTTTGGACGAAAAAGGGATTGATGCTAAAGACGTAAAAGGCACCGGTCGTGATGGCCGAATTACCAAATACGATGCTGAGCACGCACAAGGTAAACCATCTATGGGAACACCAGGAAAAGGAACGCGCGGAGAATCTAGAAGTAAAATGTCGATGCTTCGTAGAAAAGTAGCTGAGCGTTTAGTAAGTGCAAAAAATGAAACTGCTATGTTAACTACTTTTAACGAAGTAGATATGCAGCCTATTTTTGACTTAAGAAGTAAATACAAAGAAGAATTTAAAGAAAAGCATGGAGTTAGCCTTGGTTTTATGTCCTTCTTTACTTTAGCGGTAGTCCGTGCTTTAGATAAATTTCCAGCGGTTAATTCTATGATCGACGGCAAAGAAATGATTACTTACGATTTTAAAGACATCAGTATAGCGGTTTCTGGACCTAAAGGTTTAATGGTACCTGTAATGCGTAATGCAGAAAACTTAAGTTTCCGCGGAGTTGAACAAGAAGTAAAACGTTTAGCTTTACGTGCAAGAGATGGAAAAATTACGGTAGATGAAATGACAGGCGGAACCTTTACCATTTCCAACGGTGGTGTATTTGGCTCAATGTTATCAACACCAATTATTAACCCACCACAAAGTGGAATCTTAGGAATGCATAACATTGTAGAACGCCCAGTTGCTATTGACGGAAAAGTTGAAATACGACCTATTATGTATGTAGCTTTATCTTACGATCACAGAATTATTGACGGACGTGAATCTGTTGGATTCTTAGTAGCTGTAAAAGAAGCTCTAGAAAGTCCAGAAGAATTATTGATGGATGGCAATGTAAAAAAAGCATTGGAATTGTAACATCTTCTTACTACTGAGCGAAGTTTACAATTATACAGATAATTACAGAAATCCGTTTTACTTTATTGTAAAGCGGTTTTTTTTTGATTTAGAACTTCGATGTATTAAGTATACACCCGTAAACGCAGATTTGCAATCCGTGAAAAGCAAAATTTAAGTAAACTCAAATTAAGTTCAGAATTAACAAAAATGTGATGTAAAAATCTTTAATGATTTAAGAAAAATCAATCAAATACAAACTAAATGAATATTTCATAAAAATGAAGTTAATAAGTTCAATTTAAGCTTTATTTTGGTGTCTATTTTCCAAATCAATTTAATTTTATAGCCAAAAAAAGAGCTATGAAAGTAGGAATAAGCGCACTGCAAATCGACTTCCCAAAATTATATCTACCTATAGAAGTTTTAGCTGAAAACAGAAATATCGAACCTTTAAAATTAATAAAAGGCTTGGGATTACAACGCATGAGTTTCCCCGATGTGCATCAAGATACGGTTTGTTTTGCCGCCAACGCAATTTTAAAATTATTAGAAGCAGAACAAATCCACCCGAAAGAAATTGATCGCATTTATGTAGGTACAGAAAGCGGCGTAGACAGTTCTAAACCTGTAGCAACATTTTTACTACCAATTATAGAATCTAAATATGGTGCAAATTCTACTCAACATTGCGATGTAGTCGACATGACTTTTGCTTGTATTGGAGCAGTTGATGCCATGCAAACTTGTTTGGATTATGTTCGATTAAGGTCTGAGAAAAAATGTATTGTTATTGCTTCAGACGTGGCAAAGTACGATTTAGAATCTGGCGGTGAATACACCCAAGGTTCTGGAGCTGTAGCTATGTTGATTGAAGCCAATCCAAAAATGCTGAGTTTTGATTTAACCACAGGAGTTTCAACAGAAGGTGTTTTTGATTTCTTTAAACCAAGACGAAGCCTAACTAAAAGTGAAGTTGTAGAAAAATCTAATAATGCAGATTGGCACGGCGTTTTAGAAAATGAAATTAGCATTTACAAAGAACAACCCGTATTTGATGGCCAGTATTCTAATGAATGCTACATCAATCGAATTAAGAATGCATATTTCCATTTTAAAAAACAGAAGCAAATTGAAAAACCCTGCTTTGAAGATTGGGAGTTCATCGCCATGCACCTTCCTTACTGTTTTCAAGGAAGAAGAACTTTTCAACACATTGCAGCAGAAGAGTTTCCAGAATTATTAGAAAAACAAGCAGGTGAAACTCCAGCTGAAAAATTGAAAGCACTAACCAAATCTGAATACTATCAAAAATTAGTAAAAGAAAAATTGTATCCTTCTGAAATTGCTTCTGCAAAAGTTGGGAATATTTATACTGGGTCAATATTCTTGGGCTTAGCTTCTGCCCTATATCATAAAAAAGATGAAGAAATTAAATCGAATAGCATTGGATTTATTGCTTACGGAAGTGGTAGCAAATCAAAAGTTTTTGAAGCTGAATTAGAAAGTGAATGGAAAACTCAAATCGCAAAAACCAATTTATTTGAAGCATTAGAAAAAACAACTGCTATCAATTTTAATACCTATGAAGCTTTACATAAAAAAGAGCTCATCGATTCGGTAATTCAACCTAAAAATGAAGTAGCACTCGTAAGCATTGAAAAAGAAAATCCAGTATTGGTTGGTAAACGAAATTACGCTTTTTTATAGCTTAGTTCTTAACTATATACAAAGTTTCATTTATCAAACGAAATCCTATTTTGCATCAACAACGATTGTCAGTTCGAGTGTTTTTTGATGAACGAAGCATAGCGAAGTGAAACAAAAAATGTATCGAGAACAATTATGAAACGAACTCTAGTTACCCTGTCAGTTCGAGTGTTTTTTGATGAACGAAGCACAGCGATGTGAAACAAAAAATGTATCGAGAACCATTATCGAACGAGCTCTCGATACAATTTCAATTCGTTTTTCTGAAAAACAAATTGAAACCACTCGAGCTGATATTAAGAGCTTTAGATCAAATTGCTAAATTCTGAAAATGGATTCTTACTGAGTTGTGAATTATAAAATCGAACATCGCCAGTAACTTCTTTTCCCAACCAAGATGGTTTTGGGAATTCTTGATTTGCAGAATTCAATTCAATTTCAGCCATAATTAATCCTTGGTTTTCACCAAAAAACTCATCAACTTCAAAAGTAAATTCTTCAATCTTTACCAAGTATCTTTTCTTGGAAATTTCACCAGCTTCACAAATACTAAAAAGTTGCTCTGCTTCTTTTATGCTTATTTCTGTCTCCCATTCCATTCTGGTGGTGCCATCTTCAGAAGATTTCCCCTTTATCGTTAAAAATGCTTTTTCTCCATATTGCCTAACGCGAGCAGTGCGCTCAGGGTTTCGACTTATAAAAGCCTGACGGATAATATTTGAAGAAGCTGCCTGTTTTTTAAAGTCGAGATTCTTTACTAAAAATTTACGTTCAATTTCTTGCATTATTTTTAATCAAATCTTTCTGCAATGTACTGAAAAAAGAAATGTGTAGCGACAAGCATGTGGGCATAGATACATTTTTTATTCAAGTGATATTGGGATTTATTAATCAGGTTAAAAAATCAAAATTAAAATCACAAAAGGGATAGAAGTGATTAGCCTGCAAGTGCAAAAGCCGAAAATCAACTTAACTTTGTAGAGCGACTTTAGAAGCTCCTGCAAAGGCTTAGTTGATGGCTTTGGCAATGAAGCCTAAAAACGGATAGCCCGACCTGTTGAAACTCAACAGGATTTGCCCTAATAAGGACAAAAACTCATCAAAATTTAGTATTTTCGCAAGAATTGTTTCAATTAATTTTAAAAAACACAAAATTACATGAGTGATATAGCTAAAAAATTTGGAATTGATAAAGCACTAAAAGAACTAGGAGTTTCAGAAATGAACGCTGGTTCTTCTACAGGTACAGATTTCTTTGCTAATGGTGAGGAAATTAAGTCGTACTCACCGGTAGATGGAGCTTACATAGGAAGCGTGAAAGCAACCACAAAAGAAGATTACGAAAAAGTAGCTTCAACTGCTTTTGAAGGGTTTAAAGAATGGAGAAAATTACCAGCCCCACAACGTGGCGAAGTTGTAAGACAGTTTAACGACGAGTTACGCAGACTAAAAGCGCCATTAGGAAAATTAGTTTCTTACGAAATGGGAAAATCCTATCAAGAAGGCCTTGGAGAAGTTCAAGAAATGATAGACATCTGCGATTTTGCTGTTGGTCTTTCGCGACAACTTTATGGACTTACCATGCATTCTGAGCGTCCAGGACACAGAATGTACGAGCAATACCATCCACTTGGCGTAGTTGGTGTGATTTCTGCATTTAACTTTCCTGTTGCAGTTTGGTCGTGGAATACAGCGCTAGCTTGGGTTTGTGGAGACGCGTGTATATGGAAAGGTTCAGAAAAGACTCCATTAACTTCAGTAGCTTGTCAAAAAATTGCAGCTCGTGTATTTGAGAAAAATGGAGTGCCAGCCGGAATTTCATCTTTAGTTACAGGTGATTATAAAGTTGGTGAATACATGACCAACGATGAGCGTTTACCATTAATTTCGGCAACAGGTTCTACCCGAATGGGAAAAATTGTTGCACAAACAGTAGCTAAACGTTTAGGTAAAACTTTATTAGAATTAGGTGGAAATAATGCAATTATAGTAACTCCAGATGCAGATATTAAAAATACAGTTATCGGTGCTGTTTTTGGAGCTGTTGGAACATGTGGCCAACGTTGTACATCAACAAGACGATTAATTGTTCACGAAGATGTATACGACAAAGTAAAAACTGCTATTGTAGATGCCTACAAACAAATTAGAATTGGAAACCCTCTAGATGAAAACAATCATGTAGGTCCACTTATTGATCAAGATGCAGTTCAAAACTATCTTTCTGCTTTAGAAAAAGTAAAAGAAGAAGGCGGAAATGTTTTAGTTGAAGGTGGTGTTTTAGAGGGTGAAGGTTACGAAAGCGGTTGCTACGTAAAACCTGCTATAGCTGAAGCTGAAAACCATTTTGAAATTGTTCAGCATGAAACTTTTGCTCCGGTACTTTACATTATGAAATATTCTGGAAGTATTGAAAATGCAATGGATTTACAAAACGGAGTAAAGCAAGGACTTTCGTCTGCAATAATGACTAATAATTTACGTGAAGCTGAATATTTCTTGTCGGTTGAAGGTTCAGATTGTGGTATTGCTAATGTAAACATTGGAACTTCTGGTGCAGAAATAGGCGGTGCCTTTGGTGGTGAAAAAGACACAGGCGGCGGTAGAGAATCTGGTTCTGATGCATGGAAAATTTACATGCGCCGACAAACTAATACCATCAATTACACAACAGAACTACCTTTAGCTCAGGGAATTAAATTCGATTTATAATTAATATTCTTTTGTAGATTAAATAAAATAATAAGTAAAATAAAAGGTTTTGCCACTCCAAAAGCAAAACCTTTTATTATGCGTGCTCAGTAAATATTAGCTTAGATTTTTGAATACGCAATAAAAAAACTTACTTTGCATCATATTTAGCTATTTAATTCAGGTATCAACCTGATTACAAATACAGTTTTATGAATAAAATTAGTGCAGCAATAACTGCTGTTGGTGCTTATGTTCCAGAAGATGTTCTAACTAATAAAATGTTAGAAGAAATGGTAGAAACCAACGACGAGTGGATTACCAGTAGAACCGGAATTAAAGAGCGCCGTATTCTGAAAGATCCTAACAAAGGAACTTCGTACTTAGGTATAAAAGCTAGTGAAAACCTGATAGAAAAATCGGGCATTAACCCACTTGAGATTGATTTAGTCATTTTTGCTACCGCAACACCAGATATGCCAGTAGCTTCTACTGCGGCTTATACAGCTTCTCAAATTGGTGCAACCAATGCCTTTTCTTATGACCTACAAGCGGCCTGCTCAAGCTTTTTATACGGAATGTCTACCGCTGCTGCTTATATAGAATCGGGTAGATATAAAAAAATCTTACTTATTGGCGCAGATAAAATGTCTTCTATTATAAATTATAAAGATAGAGCAACTTGCATTATCTTTGGTGATGGTGGTGGCGCTGTTCTTTTTGAACCAAATGAAGAAGGCTTAGGCTTACAAGATGAAATTTTACGCACCGATGGCATTGGCCGTAATTTCTTAAAAATTGATGCTGGTGGTTCGCTTTTACCTGCTTCTGAAGAAACCCTCAAAAATAAACAACACTATGTTTATCAAGATGGAAAAACAGTTTTTAAGTTTGCCGTTTCCAATATGGCAGATGTAAGCGAGCAAATTATGCTTAAAAATAATTTAAGTGGAGATGATGTAAATTGGCTAGTACCTCATCAAGCTAATAAACGCATAGTAGATGCAACAGCTAAAAGAATGAATTTAGATGCAAATAAAGTACTAATGAATATTGAGCGTTATGGAAATACAACTTCTGCAACGCTTCCTTTATTATTAAGCGATTTCGAACAACAACTAAAAAAAGGAGATAACGTTATATTTGCCGCTTTTGGAGGTGGATTCACTTGGGGATCTATTTACCTGAAATGGGCATATAATGCAAAAAACAACTAAACATTGAAACTATGGATTTAAAAGAAATTCAAAACCTGATAAAATTTGTAGCTAAATCGGGAACAAGTGAAGTTCGTTTAGAAATGGGAGATGTAAAAATCACCATAAAAAACGAAAAAGAAGGTAAAGGTGAAAGCCAAACTGTAATTCACCAAATGCCTATGCAACAGCCACAACAAATGCAGCAAATGCCGGCGCAACAAATGGCTCCGCCACCTGCACCAGCTTCTGAAGAAAAAGAACAAGCCAAAAAAGAAGAAACTAGCGACAAATACATTACCGTAAAATCTCCAATTATAGGAACGTTCTACAGAAAACCATCTCCAGATAAACCTGCGTTTGTTGAAGTTGGTTCTACCATTAGCGAAGGCGACGTATTATGTACCATTGAAGCCATGAAACTCTTTAACGAAATTGAAAGTGAAGTTTCTGGTAAAGTTGTAAAAGTTTTGGTTGACGATTCTACACCAGTAGAATTTGATCAGCCTTTATTTTTAATAGACCCATCATAAATAAGAATATCTAAAAAGGTATTCTTTAACTTAAATCTAAAACATATGTTTAAGAAAATTCTCATTGCGAATCGAGGAGAAATTGCGCTAAGGGTAATTCGCACATGTAAAGAAATGGGCATAAAAACAGTAGCCGTATATTCTACTGCAGATAAAGAAAGTCTTCATGTTCGCTTTGCAGACGAAGCGGTTTGTATAGGACCAGGACCTAGTAGCGAATCTTATTTAAAAATACCACACATTATTGCTGCAGCAGAGATAACCAACGCAGATGCTATTCATCCGGGTTATGGTTTTTTATCTGAAAATGCCAATTTTTCAAAAATTTGCATGGAACACGATATTAAATTTATCGGTGCATCTCATGAAATGATTGAAAAAATGGGTGATAAAGCTACTGCAAAAGCAACGATGAAAGCCGCTGGAGTACCTTGTGTTCCTGGATCTGAAGGCATTTTAAAAGATTATGCAGATTGTTTAAAAACAGCTAAAAAAATAGGTTTCCCTGTTATGCTAAAAGCAACAGCTGGTGGTGGCGGAAAAGGAATGCGTGCCGTTTGGGATGAAGAAAGCTTAGAAGCCGCTTGGGAATCTGCAAGACAAGAAGCAAAAGCTGGGTTTGGGAACGATGGCATGTATATGGAAAAACTGATTGAAGAACCACGCCATATTGAAATTCAAATTGTTGGAGATCAAACAGGCAAAGCTTGCCATTTATCTGAAAGAGATTGTTCAGTTCAAAGAAGACACCAAAAGCTTACAGAAGAAACGCCTTCTCCATTTATGACAGATGAGCTTCGTGAGAAAATGGGTAATGCGGCCGTAAAAGCTGCAGAATATATAAAATATGAAGGAGCTGGAACAGTAGAGTTTTTGGTAGATAAGCACCGAAATTTTTACTTCATGGAAATGAATACGCGTATTCAGGTAGAACACCCTATTACAGAAATGGTAGTAGACCACGATTTAATTCGTGAGCAAATTTTAGTTGCAGCTGGTGTTCCAATCTCAGGAAAAAATTACTATCCGAAGCTTCATAGTATTGAGTGTAGAATTAACGCAGAAGATCCTTATAACAACTTTAGACCTTCTCCAGGTAAAATTTCAACACTACATACTCCTGGCGGACATGGTGTACGTTTAGACACGCATGTTTACAGTGGTTATGTAATTCCACCAAATTACGATTCTATGGTGGCTAAACTCATTACAACCGCACAAACCAGAAAAGAAGCAATTAATAAAATGAAACGCGCTTTAGATGAATTTGTAGTAGAAGGTGTAAAAACAACTATACCATTCCATAGACAACTCATGGATCATCCAGACTATTTGGCTGGAAATTACACCACAAAATTCATGGAAGATTTTGTAATGAATCCTGAAGAAGAGGAAGAAGATGAATAGTAAACAATTTTGAATTCTGAATTCAAAATCCATAAAAAAGCCAGTTTAAAACTGGCTTTTTTATTATAGGGTAAATTAGGAAAATATTAGCCTTGATTATTTTTAGCTTCAATACTCAAAGTAGCGTGTGGAACTAATTTTAAACGTTCTTTATTGATTAGTTTTCCGGTAGAACGACAAACGCCATAAGTTTTATTTTCAATTCTAATTAGCGCATTTTTAAGATCTCTAATAAATTTACCTTGTCTAATGGCCAATGCAGAGTTGGCTTCCTTACTTAGCGTGTTGCTACCATCATCAAAAGATTTGAAGGTTGGCGCTGTGTCTTCTGTATCGTTAGAACTTCCGTTTTTAAACGCTTCTTGATAAAGCTTCAATTGTTTTTCTGCTTTTTCAATTTTATCTTCAATTAAGGCTTTAAATTCAGCTAAATCTTCATCGCTATATCTCTCTTTAATTGTAGTTTCCATATTTATATTTTTTAGTGTTTTTCCATTGATAGAACTGTACTTACATCGTCAAATTCAATAATTGTACCGTTCTTTATTTCGTTGCTAAATATAAGCTTTGCAGTTAAAGTTTCAGCCATAATATAGTCTAAATTTTCATGTACTGCTACTTTTAATTTTTCGTCTTCTTTTAAAGTAAGTTTAATTTTATCGGTTACTTCTAAACCACTTTCTTTTCTGATGTTTTGAATACGGTTCACCAATTCGCGAGCCATGCCTTCATTAACCAATTCTTCTGTTAAACCAATATCTAAGGCTACGGTTAAACCGTTTGCTGATGCAACTAACCAACCTTCTATATCTTCTGAAGTAATTTCAACTTCATCAAGTTGAATTAAAGTAGGCTCGTTGTTTATAATTAGTTCAATTTTTCCCTGTTGCTCTATTTCTCGAATGGCATTGGCATCAAGTTTTTGGATGGCTTGTACAGCAAATTTCATATCCTTACCAAATCGGGGACCTAAGACTTTGAAATTAGGCTTAATGCTTTTCACTAAAATTCCTGAAGTATCATCTAAAAATTCAATTTCTTTTACATTCACTTCAGCTTTAATTAATTCTGCTACCGCTGCTATTTCATCTCGTGTTTGTTGATCTAAAACAGGAATCATAATACGTTGCAGTGGTTGCCTAACTTTAATCATTTCCTTTTTTCGTAAGGAAAGAACTAAGGAAGAAATGTTTTGAGCTTTTTGCATTTTACGCTCTAAGCTTTTATTGATTAAAGATTCATCTGCAGTTGGAAAATGTGCTAAATGAACACTTTCTTCAGCTTTAACCGCTGTATTTTTTGTTAAGTCTTTATATAATTGATCTGAAAAGAAAGGCGCTACTGGCGCTGAAAGTTCAGCTATGGTTTTTAAGCAAGTAAACAGCGTTTGGTAAGCCGAAATTTTATCGGCTTTATAATCTCCTTTCCAGAATCTACGTCTACATAACCTAACATACCAATTACTTAAATTTTCTTGCACGAAGTCTGATATGGCACGTGTTGCTTTTGTAGGCTCGTAATCGTTATAAAATTGATCTACATTTTGAATTAGTGTATTTAATTCTGATAAAATCCATTGATCAATTTCGGGTCTTTTGTTTACTTCAATTTCTGCTTCTTGGTACGCAAATTCATCAATATTTGCATACAAAGAGAAAAATGAATAAGTGTTGTATAAAGTACCAAAGAATTTTCGTTGTACTTCAGCTATTCCAGATAAATCGAACTTTAAGTTATCCCATGGATTTGCATTACTAATCATGTACCATCGTGTGGCATCTGGCCCATATTCTTTTAAAGTTTCAAAAGGGTTTACAGCATTCCCTAATCGCTTAGACATTTTCTGTCCATTTTTATCTAATACTAAGCCATTAGAAACTACATTTTTGTAGGCAACTCTATCAAAAACCATAGTAGCGATAGCATGTAATGTGTAAAACCATCCTCGGGTTTGGTCTACTCCTTCGGCTATGAAATCGGCTTGCATAGAGTCTTGTGCATCTTCAAATGGATAATGCCATTGGGCGTAAGGCATTGAACCAGAATCGAACCAAACATCAATTAAATCTGCTTCGCGTTTCATTGGTTTTCCGTTGTCTGAAACTAAGGTAATTTCATCAACCACATTTTTATGTAAATCTACTTGAGCGTAATTCTCGTCACTCATGTTTCCAACTTCAAAGTTGGCGTAAGGGTCTTCTTGCATAAAGCCTGCTTCGATAGACTTTTTAATTTCCTGTTTTAATTCTTCTATAGAACCCACTATCTTCTCTTCTTTTCCATCTTCTGTACGCCAAATAGGCAATGGAATTCCCCAATAACGAGAACGTGAAAGATTCCAATCGTTTGCATTAGCTAGCCAATTACCAAATCGACCTTCGCCAGTAGATTTTGGTTTCCAATTGATACTTTTGTTTAACTCATGCATGCGATCTTTAAAATCGGTTACCTTAATAAACCAAGAGTCTAATGGATAATACAAAATAGGTTTGTCTGTTCTCCAACAATTAGGATACGAATGGACGTATTTTTCTACATGAAAAGCTTTGTTTTCTTCTTTTAACTTGATTGCAATTTCTACATCTATGGATTTTTCTGGAGCTTTTCCATCTGGGTAATATTCGTTTTTTACATATTTCCCAGCAAACTCTCCCATTTCTGGTCTAAATTTTCCTTTTAAATCAACTAAAGGCACAAGGTTTTCATTTTCATCTTGTACTAGCATGCCAGGAACTTCTGGCTGTGCTTGTTTAGCTACTAACGCATCATCTGCACCAAAAGTTGGAGCCGTGTGCACAATTCCTGTACCATCTTCTGTAGTTACAAAATCACCTAAAATTACACGAAAAGCATTTTCTGCTTGGTGAAAAGGTTTTGCAAAAGTAAGCAGCTGTTCGTAGCGTGATTCTGCTAATTCCTTTCCTTTTAAAGTGTCTAAAATTAGATAAGGAATTTTTTTATCACCTTCTTGGTAAGCTTGAATTTCATCTTGAGATTGAACTTCTTTGAAATTTTTATTGAATTGCTTTTTAATTAAATCTTTGGCAACAACAATATGAATAGGCTCAAATGTATATTGATTATAGGTTGAAACAACAGCATATTCAATTTTTGGTCCTACCGTTAGGGCTGTATTACTTGGCAAAGTCCAAGGCGTGGTTGTCCAGGCAATAAAATATAAATTACCTTCAAATTGCTGAAGTTTTTTAGGTAAGCTATTCTTTATAGCTTTAAACTGAGCGGTAACCGTTGTATCGGTAACATCTTGATACGTTCCTGGTTGATTCAATTCATGAGAACTTAATCCCGTTCCTGCTTTAGGAGAATAAGGCTGTATGGTATAGCCTTTATAAATTAAGCCTTTTTTGTATATTTCAGAAAGCAACCACCAAACACTTTCCATGTATTTGGAGGTGTAAGTAACATATGGATTATCCATATCTACCCAATACCCAATTTTTTCAGTTAAGTCGTTCCACACATCTGTGTAACGCATTACAGCTTCTTTACATGCTTTGTTGTAATCTGCTATCGAAATTTTTGTTCCGATATCTTCTTTGGTGATCCCTAATTCCTTTTCAACTCCTAATTCAACAGGAAGTCCATGCGTATCCCAACCTGCTTTTCTTTTTACATGAAAACCTTTTTGCGTTTTATACCTACAAAAAATATCTTTTATGGTTCTAGCCATTACGTGGTGAATACCTGGCTGTCCATTCGCTGAAGGTGGCCCTTCAAAAAATACAAAAGGTGGATTCTCTTTTCGAGTATCCATACTTTTTTTAAAAATTGAATTCTTTTTCCAATCGCTGCTGACTTGATCAGCAACTTTAGTTAGGTCTAAACCTTTATATTCAGCAAATTTTTTTGTCATTTTCACTTGATTTCAAATGCGTTGCGAAATTAAGGAAAAATGGAAAACAGGCGAGTTGTAATGCTAAAAATAAGTGAAGCAAATTAAAATACTTTGAATGCTGCATTTGGAAATGAATAAACACGAAAAAAGCTGTACTTCCGTACAGCTTTTGTATATAAAACTTATTTTTTTTATCTAAGATTTAAACTTTCTATAGCCAAAGAATGAACCAATTACTAAACCTAAAGCAACTAAACCACTTATTGGTGCTTCAGGAACATCATTTACGGTTTCTGTAAAACCTAAGGCATCTTCTAAAGATTGGCCATAAGTTGAAACTGGAACAATCACTAAACATAGTATTAAAGCTAATGTAAAGTAAATTGTATATTTTTTGCTTGAATTTTTCATGATATTGATTACTTATTTTACAAATGTAATATAATATTTATAACTTAATGAATTTAATTACATGATTTTTAGATGCAACTCCTATCTTCACAAAATAAACACCAGAATTTAATTTCTCAGTATTCAATTTATAGCGATTATTTTCTTCATAGTTTAAGTTTACTTCTAGAGCTTCTTTACCTAAAACGTCATACACCTGAACAGAAATTTCTTTATCTGTAATTGAATTTGCTAATGAAATAT
>CBFIGU010000050.1:0-18311 GCA_965662165.1 Psychroflexus sp. | reverse complement strand
CTGTATTTGTTAAGCAGAAAATTTTGCGTTTGGTTTTTATCGGTTTGCTTTTTCACATATTTACCGATGGGCTTGATTGTTTGCTGAATACTTATCTGTAACCTAGCAATTGCGTTAAGGATTGAACAGAAAGCCCGCGAAGCAAAAGGCGATAGTTGTTGTGCTTGAAAAATGCGACTTTATGAAGCTTTTTTTAAGCCATTAAACTAGGCTTTTGCTGCGTACTTGAAGTGAAAGCCTGACCTTGCCATTTCGGCAAGGAAACGCCCAAATAATCCACTAGTAATTAAGATTTTAATTAAAGTTTACATCGTACCTTTGCAAACCAAATTTTTGCTATGCGTACAAAATCTTTAAAGAAAAATAAAATTAATGTAGTAACCTTGGGTTGCAGCAAAAACATTTACGATTCTGAAGTATTAATGGGTCAATTGAAAGCCAACAACAAAGAAGTTGCTCATGAACAGGAAGGCAATGTGGTGGTGATTAATACCTGTGGTTTTATTGATAATGCAAAAGAAGAGTCTATAAATACCATTTTAGATTTTGCCAAGCAAAAAGAAGATGGTTTGGTAGATAAAGTTTTTGTAACAGGGTGTTTATCTGAACGCTACAAGCCTGATTTACAAAAGGAAATCCCAACAGTAGACCAATATTTTGGAACTACCGAATTACCAGCTTTGTTGAAAGCTTTAGGTGCTGATTACAAGCACGAACTCATCGGCGAACGATTGACGACCACTCCGAAAAATTATGCTTACCTAAAAATTGCAGAAGGTTGCGACCGTCCGTGTTCGTTTTGTGCTATACCGTTGATGCGTGGTGGACACAAGTCTAAACCCATTGAAGAATTAGTAGAAGAGACTAAAAAATTAGCGGCTAATGGGGTAAAAGAACTCATTTTAATCGCACAAGATTTAACCTATTATGGTCTTGATTTATACAAAAAACGAAACCTAGCCGAGTTGTTACAAAACTTGGTGAAAGTAGAAGGTATTGAGTGGATTAGGTTGCATTATGCTTTTCCAACAGGCTTTCCTGAAGATGTGTTGGACGTAATTCGGGAAGAGCCCAAAGTGTGTAATTACATCGATATTCCTTTACAGCATATTTCTGATAAGTTATTGAAATCGATGCGACGTGGAACCAACCACAAAAAAACAACCGATTTACTGTATAAGTTTCGAGAAAAGGTGCCGGGAATGGCGATTAGAACTACTTTAATTGTGGGTTATCCTGGCGAAACGGAAGCAGATTTTAAGGAATTGAAAGATTGGGTGCAAGAAATGCGTTTTGAGCGTTTGGGTTGCTTTACCTATTCGCATGAAGAGAATACGCATGCTTACAATTTAGAAGACGATGTTCCTGAAGAAGTAAAAATGCAACGCGCCAATGAAATCATGGAAATTCAATCGCAAATTTCATGGGAACAAAACCAAGAGAAAATAGGAAAGGAGTTTGCCTGCGTTTTCGATAGAAAAGAAGGCAATTTTTTTGTAGGCAGAACCGAATTTGATTCGCCTGACGTAGACAACGAAGTTTTAGTAGATGCTACAAAACATTATATAAAAACAGGCGATTTTACCAAAGTGAGAATCACAGATGCAGCCGACTTTGATTTGTATGCGGAGCCGGTGGTTTAGTAATTACTATAAATTCCAATAATAAATTAACAAAAAAACCCTGCAACCCTGCAAGGATTTTAAAATCCTTGCAGGGTTTTTTGTTTAGGCTATGATATTCAATTGTTTCAGGAGTAAATTGTCTGTGCTCAATTCGATTCAATACATAAATTAACTAAAAAAAACTGGTTCACCGTACGAAAAAAAATTGGATGAATTTTGCAGATTTTCTGCAAAAATTTAAAAATAGGAGTTGTAATCTTGTTTAACACTGCCAATATATAAAGTATGAGTTCTCCACACACACACACAGCGTTTCTGGATTTTTCAGCATTTACGTTGTAGAGATTTTACTTCTTTTTCAAATTTTTATAATAATAATTTTGACACGTATTCAGTTCTTTATGGTATTGAGAGTACAACAGCAGCTGAAATTGCAATGTTAGCAGTATTAGAAAACTCTGGTCTAAGTTTATTCAAAGGCAACGAAAATTTTGATGATTGGAAGGAAATTAAAAGAAATAAAGCTAACACCGAAACCGTTGAGATAGATTGTAATTAATTAAATACAAACAAGATGAAAAAAATATTAATCGTAGTACTAAGTATCATTGCTAATGTAGCATTAATGAATGCTCAGGAAGTAATTTTAAAACAAGGCAAAAAAGTACAAAATGTAGAAAAAGGCACTTACTATAAAACCGACCCAAGCTTAATGAATAAGTATATAGGCACCTGGGTTTATGAAGTAAATGGAGAGCAATTTAAATTTATTATCTCTAAAAAGAAAACAGCAGTAGGAGGCGTTTTAATAGACCGTTTAGTAGCAGAGTATTATTTGGGAAAAATAACAGATGTATATAATGATCCTGATGTTTATGAATGTCATGCTAAAGAGTATGGTCTAGAAGTACTTGCTAAAGGCAAGCTCAGATTTAGATTTTGGGATTATACTTATCAAAAGTTTGGTTCGTTGTATTTTGAGCTTATTGGCGAAAACCAAGCCCAATGGAAGCTTAAAGAAGGCTACAATCCTAACAATGACTAAAAAGGTTTTACTGTACCCACCGAGATGGTATTAACTAAAATAAATGAGTAAGCAAACAGTCTAACCTGCAAGCGTTCAAAACGCTTGCAGGGTTTTTGACTTAAATTATGCTGAAGCTTTAAGTTTACATATTGATTTAGAATATTTTATGTAATTTTAGAATCTTTAATTGAAGTATCATGAAAATAAATGCAGATGATTATCAAACAATTCGAGCAAAGTCATTATGCTTAAAATTAGTACTTAGCTTTTCAATATTCTTGACTTTTATTTCGATGAATGCACAAGTTGAGCCTTTGTTTATATATGACTGGACTCTGGATAAAGTAGTCATTGATGGTGAAGAAACCTTAGCGGAAGCCAATTACTACGGTGATTGGGTTGATATTACTTTTATGTCGTATGAAGAAACATATTATTTCATGTTTGACGATGTTGGATCAAACATTATATTAAACGAAACAAATCAATCTTTTACAATTATAGAAGATACATTTTGGATGACTTTGGGAGGTGATCATGGTACTTTAGCGGCTAGTAGAGTAAAAAATCCATTATTATATTCTACAGAATATGATTCTAATTCTAATACATCTTTCTATAATTTTAAGCACCCATTTGAATTTGAATTTACAATTGAAGGTGATTTGATTTTTCTGGACATCACCAATTCTGATGGTGATGTAGCTAGCTTTTGGGCTACGAGTTTAAGTGATATAAATTTTAAAGAAGCTTCTTTCTCTATTTTTCCTAATCCAGTTGCAGAAATATTACATATCAAAAATGAACAAGCTCAAATTGAAAAGGTTGAAATTTATGACCTAAATGGGAAACAAGTGTTAGTAGATGTTAATTATCTAAAAAACCAACATATTGATGTGAGTAGTTTAGTCACAGGTTTTTACTTTTTAAAAATTGAAACTGAAAAGGGAGTTGTAACTAAGAAATTTATTAAAAAGTAGAAATATTTTTCTGAAAAAATATAACCCTGTAAGGTTTAAAACCTTTACAGGGCTGAAATTACCAGTCATAAATACAAAGAAAAAAGCCTGACTAAATTTATTATAGTCAGGCTTTAAAATTTATTTTCAGAATAGATTACTCTCCCATAAATGGGTATCGATAATCAGTTGCAGGGACAAAAGTTTCTTTAATTAAACGTTGAGAAACCCAACGTAATAAATTCAACTTCGAACCAGCTTTGTCATTTGTACCACTATTTCTAGCGCCACCAAAAGGTTGTCTACCTACAACTGCTCCTGTACATTTATCGTTAATGTAGAAGTTACCCGCTGCATTTTCAAGGATTTTTGTGGCCAGTGAAGCTGCATAACGGTCAGTTGAAATAATTGAACCAGTCAAGGCATATTCACTAGTTTCATCTACAAGATGTAAAGTTTCTTCAAATTTTTCATCTTCATAAACGTAAATAGTAAGTACAGGACCAAATAATTCGGTTTCCATAGTTTCGTACTTAGGATTAGTAGTTACAATTACTGTAGGTTCAACAAACCAACCTTTAGATTTATCGTAATTTCCACCTGCAATAATTTCAGCTTCATCAGATGCTTTAGCTTGGTCAATGTATTTAGCTAGTTTATTGAAAGAGCCTTCGTGAATAACCGCAGTAATAAAATTACGCATGTCTTCTGGAGATCCCATTTTAAAAGACTTTAAATCTTCAACTAAAAATTCTTTCACCTTTGGCCATAAGCTTTTTGGGATATAAGATCGAGATGCAGCAGAACATTTTTGTCCCTGAAATTCGAAAGCTCCACGAGAAAGTGCAGTAGCAACTACTTTAGCATCTGCAGATTGATGGGCAACAATAAAATCTTTACCGCCAGTTTCACCTACAATTCGTGGGTAAGTTTTGTATTTGTTAATGTTGTTTCCAATTTTAGACCAAATTCCTTTAAATACAGAAGTACTACCGGTGTAGTGAACACCTGCAAAATCTGGATGCGCTAAAACTGTATCGGTAATCATTTCTGGGTCACCTACAATCATATTAATAACGCCGTCGGGTACGCCAGCTTCCTTAAAAACATCCATAACTACTTGTGCAGAATACATTTGGCTGTCACTAGGTTTCCAAACCGCAACATTCCCCATCATAGCTGCACTTGTGGGTAAATTCCCTGCAATGGCTGTAAAGTTAAAAGGAGTAATAGCATAAATAAAACCTTCAAGTGGTCTGTGCTCAACTCTATTCCAAGCACTTGCATCAGATTCAGGTTGGTCATCATAAATTTGTGACATGTATTCTACATTAAAACGTAAAAAATCTGCCAATTCGCAAGCTGCATCAATCTCAGCTTGGTAAATATTTTTAGATTGACCAATCATGGTGGCAGCGTTTAGTTTGTAACGGTAAGGTCCAGCTACTAAATCGGCTGCTTTTAAAAATACCGCTGCGCGTTGTTCCCATGGTAAGTCTGCCCAAGCTTTTCTTGCTGCTAAAGCAGTTTCAATGGCTTCATCTACATGTTTTTTTTCTGCTGTGTGGTATTTTCCTACCACATGTTGATGATCGTGTGGCGGTCTTATATCTTTTGTATTTCCTGTTTTGATTTCTTGTCCATTAATATGTAATGGAATTTCAACTTGTTTATTCCACATTTCACGATAAGTATTTAAAACTGCATCGCGTTCTGGAGTTCCTGGTGCATATGATTTAACCGGTTCGTTTACCGCCGGTGGTACGTGAAAAAATCCTTTTCCCATTTGTAAAATATTTTTTTGAATTCACTCCAAAGATAATTATTTTAACAAGATTAGAAAGGCTGAGATGATAAGGTTTATTTAAGGACTGTTAAGCTTTTGAAAATTAATTATCCTAATTTATAATATTTCGAGAATTAGCGCTTCCAACACCAATTAAACGGTCAAATCTTGCACCAATATCTCTATAGTATATAAGTATGGTGTATTGATTTTCGGTTACATCATAATTTCCACTTACATAGCCAGTATCTAAGTAACCTTCAGGAGTTAAATAAACATATTTAAAGTTGTAGAAGCCTTGTTTTAAAAGGAGTTTAGTTTCGTAAAGACCAGATTCTTCATTATATATTAAATGTGTATCATCGTTTAATGCATAATTGTTAAACCTTCCGTACAAATGAAATTCACCTCCATTATTTTTCAAATCTTCTTTAAGTCTAAAGTGTACCCAAGCGTATTCTGCTTCGCGACGTAAATCTTGTCCTTGTTGAGTATTAATTTGAAAACCACCATTAATGTCAGGATTAAAAATATATTTTTCTCCTTTTCTAGGGTAATGTGTGTTTAAATAGGTATTGTACAAGTCTTGACCAAGTTGAATGCTTTGTATACCTTGTGTGGCAAGTCGAATATCAGAATTATCAAAAAAGCGATATTCATTTCCACCCCAAAATGCGGCCTGATCATCGTAACGATAAATTAAATCGTTCCCTGATGTATACTGTGGTTTCAGTCCGTAAATAGCTTCATTTAAGTCGTTATTCTGAATAATAACTGCGTTAGTAGTTTGGTTAGGGTTTCTAAAGATTAGATTTTCACTTTCTACACTAAAATAAATTACTTGTTTTTCACGGATATAATTTAAGTCACGAGACCTTCTAACTTCAGCTGGAACTTTTGCTAGGTTTTCGTAAACTATAAATTTTCTAGAAAAAACAACATCACCATTATAGTTTAAAATTTTGAGCATGTAGTTTCCGCTCATTTTTATAGCCCGAATATTTTGATTGGGAATTTGTAATTCGTAATGCGAATAAGATTGAAGCGTGTTAAATGAATTGGTATAATCAAATATCCTTTGATTATCGAAGCCTTCTAAAAATTCATTTTTTGATAATTTTGAAGGAGTCCAATCGTAATCAAAATGCTCAATTTCGTAATAATAATCTTCTTCAGAAGCGCGAACATCGTCAAAACTCAAAGTGAAGCCGCTTCCAAGACGGATGATAGGCGTGCCATTAAATTCGTTTTCACCACTCAATAATTGAATTGTTTTGATGTATTCTGGTGGAATTACTTCGAAAGTTTGTCCAGATAAAAGCGAAGAAAATAAGATGAAAATAGCGTAAGTACCTGATTTAAGCATAGGAAACCAATTTTGGTAAAGGTAAAAAAATAAAAGTATTATTATTTAGAATGATTAAAAATAGCAAGACTTAAATATTTGTTTAAGTTGAAAATGAATATTAAATTGTTATTTTTGCAACGCTTAACAAAAAGTGATAATAAATGTCTATAGACGTTAGAGTTAAACGCGGTTTAAAGCTGAATCTTAAAGGTGAAGCTGAAAAAATTTTAGTAGACGCGCCAATTTCAAAAACCATTGCTGTTCAACCACCTAATTTTCATTCTATTGTACCTAAAATGGTAGTAAAAGAAGGTGCTAAGTTAAAAGCTGGAGACGAATTGTTTTTTTCTAAATATTCAGATAAAACAAGATTTGTTTCTCCTGTTAGTGGTGTTTTAAAAGAAATAGTACGCGGTGAAAAAAGAAGAATTCTTCAATTAATTATTTCGCCAGACGAAAAGCAAGAATTTAAAGAACACCCAACAATGGATCCGCTTAAAACGGATGCAGAAAAGGTAAAAGAACATGTATTTTCTTCAGGTTTAGGTGCGTTTATTATGCAACGTCCTTATGATATTATTGCTAATGCAGAAGATACACCCAAAGCTATTTATGTTTCTGCTGTAAACACTACACCACTTTCTGCTTCAAAAGAGTTTGTTTTAAAAAATAAAATGAACTTTTTTCAAACAGGTTTAAATGTGTTAACCAAATTAACGCCTGGTAAAGTTTACGTAGGAGTAGATAAAAATTCTACCGGCGAAATACGTAACTTAGAAAATGTAGAAATTGTTAATGTTAGCGGTCCGCATCCAGCGGGAAATGTAGGTGTGCTAGTGCAAAAAATTGATCCGATCAATCAAGGTGAACGTGTTTGGACTGTAGGTCCTGAAGATGTTGCTATTATTGGTGAATTGTTTGCAACAGGTAAATTTAATGCTGAACGTACAATTGCTGTAACTGGAAGCGCTGCAAAAGAGACAAAATATTACAAAACCAAGATAGGAGCTGAAGTTAAATCACTTTTAAGTGAAGAGCCAGAAAACACAAGAATTATCTCAGGAAATGTGTTAACAGGCGAGCAAGTGCAATATGATGGTTACTTGAATTATCTTCCAAATGAATTAACTTTAATTCCTGAAGGAAATAATTATAGAATGTTTGGTTGGTTGCCTTTTAAAGATAACCACATACATTCAATGTCTAAAACATCACTTTCTTGGTTGTTTCCGAAGAGAAAATACGATGTAAATACCAACCTAAATGGAGAAGAAAGAGCTCTAGTTGTAACTGGAGAAATGGAAGAAGTAATGCCTATGGATATTTATCCTATGCAATTATTAAAAGCTTGTATGGCTGGAGATATCGAGAAAATGGAAAGTCTTGGTATCTACGAAGTTATACCTGAAGATTTTGCCTTAATAGATTATACAAACACTTCTAAGATTGAAGCGCAAGAGATAATTAGACAAGGTCTAGATTTAATGATAACAGAAGTTGGTTAAAAAAAGAATGACTATGAATTGGATTAGAAAAAAATTAGATGAAATTAAAGAGCCATTTCAGCCTGGTAATAAGTTTGAAAAATATGCGCCAGCTGTAAATGCACTAGATACTTTTTTGTTTGTTCCTAACCATACTACCAAAAAAGGAGCTCACATTAGAGATGCAGTAGATTTAAAAAGAACAATGATTACGGTAGTGTTGGCATTAATACCAGCCTTACTTTTTGGAATGTGGAATACAGGTTACCAATATTATTCACAAACAGGTGAAGAATTTGGGTTTATGGATGCCTTTATCCATGGAGCTTGGAAAATTGTTCCAATGATTGTGGTTTCTTATGGAGTTGGGTTAGCATTAGAATTTGCTTTTGCCATCATGCGTGGTCACGAAGTAAACGAAGGATACCTTGTAACTGGTTTGTTAATACCTATGATTATGCCAGTAGATATTCCATTGTGGATGGTAGCTTTGTCAGTAATTTTTGCTGTGCTTATCGGAAAAGAAGCCTTTGGTGGAACAGGAATGAATATTTTAAATCCAGCCTTAACCGCTAGAGCATTTGCCTTCTTTGCTTATCCAACATACATGTCTGGTAACGAAGTTTGGGTCTCTGAAGCAGCTAATGTAGATGGCGTTTCTGGAGAAACCATTTTAGGTACACTTGCTGCAGGAAAAGAAGTAATGTACGATAGTGCTTACATGTTCACAGGAATGATTCCTGGTTCTATATCAGAAACATCAACATTATGTATACTAGCTGGAGCTTTATTATTAGTGTTAACTAAGGTTGCAGATTGGAGAATAATTGTTGGTGGAGTGCTTGGCGCTGCTGCTATGGGATTATTATTAAATCCTCTTCCATCATTAGGTGTAGAAGGAAATGCATTAACAAATTTCGCTTGGTATAATCATTTAATTGTTGGTGGTTTTGCTTTCGGAATCGTATTTATGGCTACCGATCCTGTAAGTGCTGCTCAAACCATGAAAGGCAAATGGATTTATGGTTTATTAATTGGTGTAACTGCAATTATTATTCGAACATTAAACCCAGCATATCCAGAAGGAATTATGCTTTCTATACTGCTTATGAATGTATTTGCACCTACCATTGATCATTATGTGGTAGAAGCCAATGTGAAAAAACGAAAAAAACGTATGCAAACCCAAACTGTTAAAACAGCTTAAACATGGATAAGAATAGTAATAAATATACATTTTTCTTTGCTATTGCAATGGTAATTGTAGTTGCAGCAGCACTTAGCTTTGCAGCAACATCTTTGCAGCCAATGCAAGCTGAAAATGTTCGTAAAGAAAAAATGCAAAGTATTCTTTCAACTATTGGTATTTCAGTTGAAAGAGATCAAGCTGAAGAATTATACAATCAATACATTACAGATCAATTAGCTTTAAATAATAAAGGTGAAGTAATGGAAGATGTCAACGCTTTTACGGTTAATTTGGCAAGAGAATTAAAGAAGCCAGTAGAAGAACAAGCTTTCCCAATTTATATTGCTAATTACGAAAATGAGAACTATTATATTGTTCCACTTCGTGGTAAAGGTCTTTGGGATGCAATTTGGGGTTATGTGGCACTTAAAGAAGATATCAATACTATTAAAGGAGTAATCTTTGATCACAAAGGTGAAACTGCTGGTTTAGGTGCTGAGATTACAACTGATTGGTTTAAAGAGCGTTTTGTAAACGAAGAAGTTTTTAATGATCAAGGTGAATTGGTTGGAGTAATTGTTGAAAAAGGTTACTCTTCTGAGAATAAAGACGATAATAAAGTGAGTTATATTTCAGGCGCTACCATTACAGGTAATGGTGTTACCGATATGATGCAAGAACGATTAAAAAGATACTTGCCTTACTTTGAGAATAAGAAAAAATCAAAACTCGCAACTCGATAATTATGAAAGAAGCAAACGAGAAGAATTCTGAAAACAAATATTCAGAAGAAGAGAAAAAGAAAGAAATGATTTTATTTCTATCTAGCTCTGAAGAGAAAGAAGGTTTTCTTTCTAAAGCAAATAGAAAATTATTATCAGACCCTTTAAACGATAATAATCCAATTACTGTTCAGGTATTAGGTATATGTTCTGCTTTAGCAATTACCGTTCAGTTAAAACCTGCGATTGTAATGTCATTAGCTGTAATGTTTGTTATGGCTTTAAGTAATGTAATCATTTCTATACTTAGAAATTCAATTCCAAGTAGAATTAGAATTATTGTTCAATTAGTGGTAGTGGCGGCTATGGTTATTTTAGTAGATCAAATTCTAAAAGCCTATGCTTATGACGTGAGTAAACAATTATCTATATTTATTGGTTTGATTATTACCAATTGTATTATTATGGGTAGACTAGAAGCATTTGCTCTAGGTAATGGTGTTTACAAATCATTTTTAGATGGTATAGGTAATGCAGCTGGTTACGGTTTAATTTTAATAATAGTTGCTTTTTTTAGAGAATTATTTGGTTCTGGTAAATTATTAGGGATTCCAGTGATTCCAGAAGCGGTTTACGAAGCTGGATATGTAAATAATGGTTTCTTTTTACTTTCTCCAATGGCATTAATTGTTGTGGGAATTGTAATTTGGATTCAAAGAAGTAGAAACAGACAATTAATAGAAGAGAACTAAACCGTCAAATTATTTGATTTATGGATTTAATTAATTTATTTACGAAGAGTATTTTTATAGAGAACATGGTATTCGCCTACTTTTTAGGAATGTGTTCTTACTTGGCGGTTTCAAAAACTGTTAAAACAGCAGTAGGTTTAGGTGCAGCCGTAATATTTGTATTATTCATCACCGTACCAGTTAATTATCTTATAGATAATTATTTACTGCAACCTGGTGCCTTATCTTGGATAGGAGAAGAGTTTGCATCTGTAGATTTAAGCTTCTTATCGTTTATCATGTTTATTGCAGTTATTGCATCTATGGTACAATTAGTAGAGATGACTGTAGAGAAGTTTGCACCTGCTTTGTATAGTTCATTAGGTATATTTTTACCACTTATTGCTGTAAACTGTGCCATTTTAGGTGGTTCTTTATTTATGCAGCAAAAGGATTTTATTGGTATACATGAAGCAGCTGTTTATGGTTTAGGTAGTGGAATAGGATTTTTCCTTGCTATTTTAGCTATTTCAGCCATTCGAGAAAAAATTGCGTATTCTAATGTTCCAGCTCCTTTAAAAGGTTTGGGCATTACATTTATAATCACCGGATTGATGGCGATTGGATTTATGAGTTTTATGGGAATTGATTTATAAAAGAAAAACATTATGACAGTTATTTTATCAAGTATTGTTGTTTTCCTAACACTAGTATTATTATTAGTAGTTATTTTATTAACAGCAAAATCTAAATTATCTCCTTCTGGACCTGTTACTATTAATGTGAATGGTGAAAAGGATATGGAAGTGGGTTCAGGCTCAACTCTATTATCTACTTTAGGAGACAATAAATTATTTTTACCTTCTGCTTGTGGAGGCGGTGGAACATGTGTACAGTGTAAATGTATCGTTTCTGAAGGTGGAGGAGCTATTCTACCAACAGAAAAGCCTCACTTTACAAGAAAAGAAATTGCAGAAGGCTGGCGTCTAGGATGTCAAGTGAAAGTGAAGCAAGACATGAAAATTGAAATTCCAGAAGAAATCTTCGGAATTAAAAAATGGGATGCAACTGTTGTTTCAAATTATAACGTGGCTTCATTTATCAAGGAATTTGTAGTTGAAATTCCTGAAGATATGGACTACAAAGCGGGTGGTTACATCCAAATTGAAGTTCCAAAATGTACGGTGGACTTTAAAGATATGGACATCACTGCACATCCTGAAGAACATCCAGGACAGCCAGATAAGTTCAAAAAAGAGTGGGATAATTTTGGTTTATGGCCATTAACCATGAAAAATGATGAAGTTGTCGAGCGTGCTTACTCTATGGCTTCTTACCCAGCAGAAGGGAGAAGAATTATGCTTAACGTACGTATTGCTACTCCGCCATGGGATCGCGAGAAAAATGCTTGGATGGATGTAAATCCTGGTGTAGCTTCTTCATACATCTTTGGATTAAAAGAAGGTGACAAATGTGTAATTTCAGGTCCTTATGGTGAATTCTTTATCAATGAGTCTGAAGCTGAAATGTTATACGTAGGTGGTGGTGCAGGAATGGCACCAATGCGGTCTCACTTATATCATTTGTTTAGAACTTTAAAAACAGGTAGAAAAGTTACTTACTGGTACGGAGGTCGATCTAAAAGAGAATTATTCTATATAGATCACTTCAAGGCTTTAGAGAAAGATTTTCCTAATTTTAAATTTTACATGGCATTATCAGAGCCTTTAGAAGAAGATAACTGGAAAGAAAAGGAAAGTTTAGATGCAGATGGCGATGGATTCGTAGGATTTATTCACCAGTGTGTTATCGATAACTACTTAAATCATCACGAAGAGCCAGAAGAAATAGAATTATATTTTTGTGGGCCACCATTAATGAACCAAGCTGTTCAAAAAATGGGTGAAGATTTTGGTATTCCAGATGAAAACATTCGTTTTGATGATTTTGGTGGATAATAGCAAAATCAATTATAAAATTAACCCGAGCTTTTTATTCGCTCGGGTTTTTTATTTTTATTTGTAATTATGGCGATACTAGACGAACAACAACTTCATAATCTCGCAATGAATATTGTAGGTAAAGATTTAGAAAAACAAGGATACGAATTCTTAGGTGTTAATTCTAAATTGAAAAAGAACCCACAGTTTGTTGCTTTAAAAGATAAAAAATTACATTTTGTAATTGTAAGAGCAATCATTTATCCAAATGACCCAAATCAGCATGATGAAGCTTTTATGAAAAAAATGAAAGAACATGCCGATAAATTTAATGCGAAGACTTTTTATGCTGGTGTAGGTCTTGCTAACGAAAAAAATTATGAACTCCCAGTTGATTCTAACGACGATTATGTTGTACAATATTCTGGAATTAAGAAATTCAATTAAATGAAAAATATTTTTTTTATAATTTCTGTTATATTCATTACAAGTTGTAACAACAGTATTGAAGAACCAACTCCACAAGTTTATTCTGGAAAAGCCTTAGGAACTAGCTTTCAATTGCAATATTTTTATAGTGAAGAGCTGGAACTAACGCAAGCTATCGATTCCACTTTTACGGTACTCAATCAATCATTAAGTACCTACATACCTAATTCAGATATATCAAGAATTAATCAAGGTGATTCTAGCATAGTTGTAGATCAACAATTCATTGATAATTTTAAAGCTTCAAAATCAATTTATGACATTACTGATGGTTATTTTGATCCTACTGTTGGTCTTTTAGTAAATGCTTATGGCTTTGGTCCAGAAAAATATCAACTTAAAATGAATTCCAATACAATTGATTCGCTTATGAATTTTGTAGGGTTTAATAAAGTACAATTAAGAGAAAATGGCAAAATAGTTAAACAAACATCTGGAGTTTATCTTGACTTTAATTCCATTGCAAAAGGATATGCAGTAGATCGTTTAGCTGAACTATTAGAGCAGTATCAAGTGGAAAATTATTTAATTGAAGTAGGTGGTGAATTAGTTGGTAAAGGAAAAAACTTACAAACTAATGAAGGTTGGAAAATCGGAATTGATAAGCCAAATCCCAAGAAAGACAAATCAAGAGATTTATTAGAATTTATAGTAAACCTTGACGACCGTGCCATGGCTACTTCTGGTAACTACAGAAAATTTAAAACGGATTCGTTAGGAAATAAATATGTGCATACCATTAATCCTAAAACGGGACTAAGTGAAGCTACAGATATGCTCAGTGCAACCGTATTTGCTAAAAATTGTATGATGGCAGATGCTTATGCTACAGCTTTTATGGCAATGGGTTATGAAAAGTCTATGCAAACGATTTCAAAGTTAAATGACCTTAGTGTGATTTTTATTTATGCTGAAGAGCAAGAAGTTAAAACATTTATCTCTGAAGAAATAAAACCTTATTTGGAACAGCTGTAAAAAGAAAAGTCTTTTAAAAAATGGGCTTGATACCTACTGGAATAATTTCACCTTTAGTTATCCTAAACTTTTCGATTTCTTGAAGACTTAATTCAGCAGTATAGTCAACTTCCTTCACATCAAAACCAACATCTCTTAGCTTATTAAAGTAATCTCTCCCATAAACTCGAACATGGTCATATTGCCCAAATATTTCAGCTCGTTTTTTGGGATCAGTGATACTATCATCTTCAAAAGTTTTGGCTCTATTCATATCTAGTGGAATTTGTAAAATAGCCATTCCACCTGGTTTAAGAATTCGAAATATTTCTTGCATGGCTTTTTGGTCATCTGGAATATGTTCCAAAACATGATTACATAATATGCTGTCAAAGCTATTGTCTGCAAAAGGTAGATTGCATATATCTGCTTTTACATCGGCTAATGGCGAATTTAAATCGGTTGTAGTGTAATCTAAATGCTTCATTTTTTTGAAGCGCTTGTAAAAAGCTTGTTCGGGCGCAAAATGAAGAAGCTTTTGCTCTTTCGTAAATAAGTCAGTTTTGTTTTTTAACCAGAGCCACAACAAACGATGTCTTTCTAAAGATAGGGTAGAAGGCGATAGTACATTTGGTCTTTGCTTTCCGTAACCATAAGGCAGAAAACTTCTAAAGCTTTTACCATCAATGGGATCTTGATGTTTGTTCCCCTTATAAAAAAGGACTAATAAAGGTTTTATCCAATAACTTATCCGAATTAGAAAAGGTCTGGGAATGCTGTTCAGTATAAATTTGAAGATTCGCTTCAAGCTGAAAAATTTGTGCAAAAGTACAACTTATGATTTTGTGATTCGGGATTTCCTATTTATGATTTACGATTTGACTATAACAATCAAAAATTCTAAATCGTCAATCCGCAATGCACAATTTTGAATTACTTATCATCATAATGTCCCATAGCCGAAACGATATAAACTGTTACAATATCTTCTACGACTTTGTAAACCAAACGATCTTTTTTGTTGATCCTTCTACTCCAGAATCCAGAGAGACTGTGTTTGAGTTGTTCTGGTTTTCCTGTACCATGGTAGGGGTGAATTTTAAGTTCTTCTATAATTCTAGAAATTTTAACCTTACTTTTTAAGTTGCCAGATTTTTTATGTTTGACTAAATCTTTTTCAGCTGTTTTCTTAATAATTACTCTATAACTTCCCATATATCTTGATTGGGTGGTAATTCTATTCCTTCTTCCTTTTCAGCTTTTTTAATCTTAGCCACAAATTCTGGGTTATAACTGCTTTCTGGTTCTTCTACTAACTCAACATCATTTTGCTCCTTGTCAATATGGAAAGCCTTTAGAAAAGCAAGCAAAGCCCTTCCTTTTTCTGAATTCTCATTTATTTTCAATTTGAAAGTTGTCATGACTTTGGAATTATTAATATACAAATATACAACTTTTGGATTTTAAGATTTCTCAACTTGGGATTTCGATTTAGGATATCTGATTTGGGATTTTCGATTTGTGAGTAGTGATTTGTGATTTCTAATTTGAGATTTATCAATTAACAATCTATAAACTGAAATCAATAATGTAATAATCAGCAACCTAAAATCCATAAATCTTCATTAAACAATCAACAATCCACAATCTGAAATCTTCAATCAAAAAATCTCAAATCATTAAATCACTTCTAGGCTTGAATAACCTTGTCCGTTTTTGTTTAATTTAATTTGCGTCTGAATGCGTTCTTTTAAAGCTTCTACGTGACTGATAATGCCGATAGTTTTGTTGCTTTCGGCTTGTAAGCGTTCTAAGGTATCTAATGTTTGGTCTAAGGTTTCTGGGTCTAGTGTTCCAAAACCTTCATCGATAAACAGGCTATTAATTTTTACATTTTTAGAAGCTAAATCAGACAGAGCTAAAGCTAAAGCCAAACTTACTACAAAGGTTTCTCCGCCTGAAAGAGTTCGTACTGAACGTCTTTCATTACCCATGTGAAAATCGATAGCTACCAAATCATCTCCTTCTTTAACTGAAGGTTTATCTAAACGATATCGGTCGTTTAATTTTACCAATCGTTTGTTAGCCATGCTCAATAAGTGCTGTAAACTTAAATCTTGGGCAAAATCATTAAATTTTTTGCCCGTCTTGTCGCCAATAAGTTCATCAATTAATAGCCAGTTTTTGTTTTTATTTCTAGTGTTTTCAATGGTTTCTGTAAGCTTATTAATTTCTTGCTTGTATTCTTTTTGATTTTCTATGGTTCTGGAAAGTTCAAGAATTTGTTTTTCAATTTCACTTAATTGTTCCTTTAGTAATTCAATTTCTGGCAAAAGCAGCGTTGCGTCTTTGATGTTTATTTTTTGTTCTACTTCATCTATGCTTTGCTGAGTGTATTTTACATCTATATTTGCTTTCTGATGAATTTGTTTTAACTCATTTAACCGGTTTTGTAATGACTGAAACTCATGTTCCTTCATTCTAGCCATTGCGGCATCCTTAATGCTTTCAAAATTTTGCTCCTTTACCTTCGCAGACAGTTTTTTATCAAGTAGAGCAAATTTTTCATTTAAAATTTGATTTTTTTCGCGTTCGCTATCTAAATTATTTTGTTGTACTCTTAAATTCTCAACAAGTTTATTCCATTTCGATTTTAAGCTATTAACATCTTCGTTTATGGAGTTTCCTATATATAAAGAATCCAGTTCTTTTTTTAAATTTATTCCTTTGCTTTCTACTTCAAGAAGTTTTGAAATCCCTGTAGTTATAGCTTTTATAAGTTTTGCTTTTTCTTCAAGTTTGTGTTTTCGCTCTTTTTGCGATTTAATTTCCTTTAAATTTTCGATAAAAACAGACCAGGTTGAAGAGCCTTTTTGTTGCTTAATAAGTTTGAATTTTTCATTTAGGATGTCATTAAATTCTGAAATCTCAAGCTCATATTTATCAATTTGTTTTTCTAGGTTAGATTGTTCATTTTCAAAACGAGAAAGCTTATTAGTCAATTCCAGTAGCTTTTCTTTCAATTCGGCTACTTCCTTTTCTTGCTGCTTAAGTTGTAAGGAAATTTCGTCTTGTTTTTTTCGGTCGTTCAATTTAAAGGGGTGCTCTAAAGCACCGCATAAAGGACATGCTTCACCATCTTTTAAATTAGCTCTATGTTCATCTAAACTAGCTTTGAGTAATTCTTGAGTTTTTTGAAGATCGAGATTTTCTAATTGAAGTTCCTTCAGTTTTAAATTATTTCTGTACTTTTCAATATGATCAGGAAATGGTTTAATTTCTTCTTTTAAGACCTTTATTCGTTCACTTAACTGTGATTTTTCTTTTTTAGATTTATCCAAATGCTGTTGTATTTGCTTCGCTTCAAATGCAGTTTCTATTTGTAAATTGAGTTCAGATTCAGTTAAGTTGACAAGACTTACTGGTTTTTGATTTAGCTCTGTTTGGATTGAATGCAATTCATTTTTTGCATCAATTTCATACTTAAATACTTTGTCTTCTGCTTTTTTGAGCTCACTTAAATTACACGAAATATTAGCATCAACTAAATTTTGCTTTAAAGGCTCTCTAATTAAGGAGTAAGTATTTCTAACTTCCTTTAATTCATTTGCTAAGGTGGTTACCTTTGTCCTGAACGATTCTAAGTTTTCCTCTAAATGATTAGAAGAAAAATCAGATCGCGTTAATTTTTTAGCTTTAGCAAAGGTTTCTTTTTGCTTTTGTTTGATTTCATCTATTTCAACTTCTAAAGCTTTAATTTTTTGATTTATTTGTAGTTGATTTTCCTGAAGCGATTTCCAAGTCTGTAATTCATCTGCAAAAGTTTGCGTTTGTTCATGAAGCTGGATTTTGTTACCATTTTCTGTTTTGAAGTTCTCTAGCAAGGTATTTACTTCAGATAATTCTTCTTTGTGTTTTTTAAGTTTCAGCTGAAGGTGGCTTCTTTGATCAATAAATTCTTTTTGCTTTTGAAGCGAAACCAAATCCTTACTTAGCTTTCCTTTTTCAGTTTGATGCTTTTTTAATACAGCAAATTGATATTGGTAAAAATCTTCTT
>CBFIGU010000049.1:18113-18371 GCA_965662165.1 Psychroflexus sp. | reverse complement strand
TTCAAAAAATCATGAATTTGGATATTTAGAAGAACCAGTAGCTAGATACAGAATACATGATAAAAACTTGCAGGCTCAAATAAACAAAACTCATGAAGTTATCTTACCAAGACTATTTGTGGTGCAAAACTATAAAAGTTTGATGTCTAGGAGGACTATAGCAAATCATTATTATGCGTTGTCTAGGAGTGTAATTGATATTAAGCAAAAGCATAAGAATGTTGATTTTCTCTCTTATTTTGTTGCTGGATTTTTGCA